>NZ_JBEXUE010001005.1:0-1002 GCF_040614275.1 Streptosporangium sp. NPDC006013 | reverse complement strand
TCTGCTGCGTGGGTTGGTGCGGGGGGTTCGCCGGTCGGCGGTTTCGGCGGGGGGTGATGATGCGCTGGTTCGGCGGTTGGCAGGTTTGGGTCAGGTCGATCGGATGCGGCTGGTGGTTGAGCTGGTCCGGGGTCAGGTGGCCGCGGTTCTGGGGCATGCTTCGCCGGATGCGGTGGAGGCGCGGCGGGAGTTCCGTGAGCTGGGCTTCGACAGCCTTACCGCAGTCGAGTTGCGTAACCGGCTGAACACGGCGACGGGGTTGCGGTTGCCGGCGACGCTGGTGTTCGACTATCCGACGCCGGTCGTGCTGGCGGAGTTCCTGCTGGGTGAGCTGCTCGGCGAGCACGGTGATGTGGTGGTTCCCACTGCGGTGATGCCGGTGGCCGACGATCCGATCGTGATCGTCGGAATGGCGTGCCGCTATCCGGGCGGGGTTCGATCCGCCGAGGATCTGTGGCGGCTGGTGTTCGAGGGTGGGGATGGGATCAGCGAGTTCCCGACATCGCGTGGCTGGGATTTGGGGGCGTTGTACAGCCCGGATCGGGAGAATCGCGGGACCAGTTACGTGCGTGAGGGCGGGTTCCTGCACGAGGCCGGGGAGTTCGACCCGGGCTTCTTCGGGATCTCCCCGCGTGAAGCTTTGGCGATGGATCCGCAGCAGCGGTTGCTGCTGGAGACCTCGTGGGAGGCGGTCGAGCGGGCCGGGATCGACCCGCTCTCACTGCGCGGTAGTCACACCGGCGTGTTCGCCGGGGTGTCCTATCACGATTACGCGTCGAGCGTGGAGTTTCCGCTGGATGTGATGAGCTTCTTCGGCACCGGTAATGCCGGGAGTGTGTTGTCGGGCCGGATCTCGTACGCGCTGGGCTTGGAGGGTCCGGCGATGACGGTGGACACCGCGTGTTCGTCCTCTCTGGTCACGATTCATCTGGCGGCGCAGGCGTTGCGGTCGGGGGAGTGCGCGCTGGCGCTGGCCGGTGGTGTGACGGTGATGGCGTCGCC
>NZ_JBEXUE010001004.1:0-1003 GCF_040614275.1 Streptosporangium sp. NPDC006013 | reverse complement strand
CCGACCCGATCCTGCGGATGATCGGGATCAGCAAGGAGTTTCCCGGCGTCAAGGCGCTGACCGGCGTGGACTTCAGACTCCTGCCGGGGGAGGTGTGTCGGGCACGATCTCCTGCTCCGGGATGCTCAAGGTCACCTCCAACAAGACGATCCTCGGCAACTCCGGCGCCGTCATCTCCGGCTGCGGTTTCAACATCTCCGAGGCGTCCAACGTCATCGTCCGCAACCTGACCTTCCGCAACTGGAACGACGACGGCATCCAGGTCCAGTACTCCACCCGGGTCTGGATCGACCACAACTCCTTCAGCAACGGCTACGACGGAGCCGTGGACGTCAAGCGCGCCAGCGACTACGTCACGATCTCCTGGAACCGGGTCTCCAGCCACGACAAGACCATGCTGCTCGGCCATGACGACGGCAACGCCAGTGAGGACACCGGCAAGCTGCGCGTCACCTATCACCACAACTGGTTCGACGGCACCAACCAGCGCCACCCGCGGGTCCGCTTCGGCAACCCGGTGCACGTCTACAACAACTACTACGGCAACGTCGGCAGCGGCGGCGGGTACGGCGTGGCGTCCACGAAGAACGCCGGCGTCCTGGTCGAGGGCAACTACTTCGAGAACACCCCCGACCCCTACCACCGCGGCGAGGGCTCCTCTCCCGCCGCCAACCTGGTCGCCCGCAACAACCACTTCGTCAACTCCGGTGCCGGGGACGCGGGCGGCAGCGTCGCCTCCATCCCCTACTCCTACTCGCTCGACACCGCCTCCAGCGTCAAGTCGATCGTGACCGGCGGCGCCGGCGCCGGCCGGATCTCGGTCTGATCCGGACTGCTCCAGGTCCGCCCCTGACCCGGACCTGGCGCGGGCCCGTCAGGGCCTGAACGGAACACCTCCAACGGCTCCCGCGGGCGATGCCCGCGGGGGGCCGACGTGATCCACGCCGGTCGAACGGCACGTCGACGGGACCGTCGAGCTGGACGTTCAGGCCGCACTGACGCC
>NZ_JBEXUE010001003.1:0-1007 GCF_040614275.1 Streptosporangium sp. NPDC006013 | reverse complement strand
GTCCCCGGCGACGTTCGTCGGCCGGGGACGGGAAACTTCAGACGCACGGTGCGCCCCGGATCCTGCGGGGAGAGGCATTGATGATCTTGTTGCTGACGGTCCTCACCCTTGCCGAGATCACCCGCACGTCCAGCGCCGTGGCGGCAGCGAGGTGTTCGGTACCGAGCCTGGTCTCCCACCGGGGGGATCGGAGTGCCGGGTTGGAGAACACCCTCACCGCGTTCGGTCGCACGCTGGATGCGGGCTCGGCCGGTGTTGAATTCGACGTCCGTTTCACCAAGGACCACCATCCAGTGCTGATGCACGACGCCACAGTGGATCGAACCACCACCGGCAGCGGCCGCGTCGCGGCCATGACGCTGACCCGGTTTCGCACGCTGCGTACCGGCGACGGGCAGCACCCGCCGACGCTAGGCCAGGCATTGGCGCTGCTGCGCGGCCGAGTCAGCGAGGCGCTGGTCGAGCTCAAGCAGATTCCCGACGCCGCGGACCTGCGTGCCCTGCACGACGCCTACCGACGTCAGGACGCCTTTCGGTGGGCGAACCTGACCTCGTTTTCTCCCATGGCGCTGCGGGCGGTGGATTCCATCCCGGCCCGCAAGGGCCTGGTGACCAGGTCCGCACCATCGGTCGCGCTGGCCGGCACGTACGCCTTCGTCGCGGTGCGCTACGACCGGCTGACCCGCGCCCGGGTCCGCGCCTACCGCAATGCGGGCGCGGCCGTCTACGCCTGGACCCCCAACAACCGTGACGCCTGGCGACGCCTGGCCGGCTACGGCGTCACCCGCATCCTCACCGACCAGAGCACCGACTACCTGGCCTGGGCCCGAGGAACATGCCGGTCATGAGACACCCACCCTCACCCAACACCACGCGGCCAGGCCAGGCGCGATGAGCTGACCTTGGCGCGTGCATCGGCGTCGTCTACTCGATGGCCTTCAGCCCGGACGGTAAAATCCTCGCCGCCGGCGGCCACGACGACACAGTGCGGTTGTGGAATGTGGCCG
>NZ_JBEXUE010001002.1:0-1012 GCF_040614275.1 Streptosporangium sp. NPDC006013 | reverse complement strand
CCTAATGGCGGCCTTAAGGTCTCCACGCCCGCAGGCCGGCCCGTGCCGGGGTGCGCGTTAAGAGCGGTTAAGCGGCCACTAAGAACCTCTCGATTGTCTTCGGCATCGTCAGGCACATACGCCGGCAACTCCCCGAACCCCAGAGGAGAGGTCGTTGAGCACCAAGTTGGACGAGTACGAAGCGGCGCTCAAGGAAAGCCGCCAGGGGCTCACGGTCGACCCGGCTATAGCCCCGCTGTTCTCCGTCAGCTGCGAGGACCGGCTTTTCGCACGGTGGATGCTGCGGTACAACGCACACGGCATTCACATGACGCATGACGTCGAGCGCTGGATCGCCGGTGCGGGCGAACGGTGCGGCGAGCTGGGCATGGACCGGCTCGGAAAGGCGCTCAAGGCGCATTCCCGCGCGGAGGCCGGTCACGACCGGATGATGGTCGACGACACGAAGGCCATCGCGAACTGGTGGGAGGAGCGCTTTGGCGGCCCTGTCGACGCCGACGCGCTCCTCGCCCAGCCGCCGCTGGCCAGCGCCGGCTTCTACGGCAAGCTCCACGATCAGGTCATCGCCGGTCCCGTGCCGTTCGCCCAGCTCGCCATCGAATACGAGATCGAACGGCTCTCGATCACCATCGGGCCCATCCTGCAGGCCAACTGCCGGCGGATCTTCGGCCCCGATCCCTCCTGCTACAGCTTCCTGGCAGAGCACGTGGAACTCGACGCCGGTCACACCGCCTTCAATCAGCGCCAGCTCGACGGCGTCCTGACGGAATCCCCCGAGCATCTGGGCACGATGGTGGAGACCGGCAAGGCCGCGCTGGCGTCCTACGCCGCCTTCATGGCGGAATGCATGGGGCTGGCGCAGGGCGACCTGGAAGCCGAACGGGTCGGCGCGTGAACCTCGCGTTCACCGGCACCGCGCCGCGCCGCTGTCACCGTGTTCGGCGAGTCCGCGGGAGCGATCAGCATCGGGGCGTTGCTGACCAGCCCCCGTTCGGCCGGCCTGTTCCGCCGT
>NZ_JBEXUE010001001.1:0-1018 GCF_040614275.1 Streptosporangium sp. NPDC006013 | reverse complement strand
CGCGTCGGGCGGGTGTGTCGTCGTTCGGGATCAGCGGCACCAACGCGCACGTGATCTTGGAGCAGGGGCCGGAAGCGCTGGAAGGAGAGGACAGGGCTCCGGCGACGGGTGTGGTGCCGTGGGTGGTGTCGGCGAAGACCGAGGAGGCGATGCGGGCGCAGGCCGGGCGATTGCTGGCGCACGTGCGGGCGGCCGGTGAGCTTGACCCGGTGGATGTGGGGTCGTCGCTGGTGGTGTCGCGGTCGGTGTTCGAGCACCGTGCGGTGGTGGTCGGTGGGGATCGTGGGGGTCTGCTGGCGGGGCTGGCGGCGGTGGCTTCCGGTGAGTCCACGGCGGGTGTGGTGTCCGGGGTGGCGGACGTCGTTGGGAAGTCGGTGTGGGTGTTCCCTGGTCAGGGGGCGCAGTGGGTGGGGATGGGTGCGCGGCTGTTGGAGGAGTCGGCGGTGTTCGCCGGGCGGATGGCCGAATGTGCGGCGGCGTTGGAGCCGTTCGTGGACTGGTCGTTGCTGGATGTGGTGCGGCAGGTGGAGGGTGCGCCGTCGCTGGATCGGGTGGATGTGGTGCAGCCGGTGTCGTTCGCGGTGATGGTGTCGCTGGCGGCGGTGTGGGAGTCGCTGGGAGTTCGTCCGGATGCGGTGGTGGGGCATTCGCAGGGTGAGATCGCGGCGGCGGTGGTGGCCGGTGGGTTGTCGTTGCGGGACGGCGCTCGGGTGGTGGCGTTGCGTAGCCGGTTGATCGGGGAGCGGTTGGCGGGGTTGGGGGCGATGGCGTCGGTCGCGTTGCCGGTCGAGCAGGTCGCGGAGCGGGTGGCGGCGTGGGATGGGCGGATCTCGGTGGCGGCGGTGAACGGCCCGAACTCGGTGGTGGTGGCCGGTGAGGTCCAAGCGGTCGAGGAGATGGTCGAGCGGTTGGCCGCTGAGAACGTGCGGGTGCGGCGGATCGCGGTGGATTACGCCTCGCATTCGGCGCAGGTGGATCTGATCTCCGAAGAGCTGGCCCAGGTCCTGGCGGAGGTGAG
>NZ_JBEXUE010001000.1:0-1023 GCF_040614275.1 Streptosporangium sp. NPDC006013 | reverse complement strand
AACGTCCCCGGCCGCCCGCACAGCCTCACCGACGACGACTACCGCAAGGTGATGGGCGTCTGCTGCGACGCCAACTTCTACCTGGTGCGCTCCGCTCTCCGTCAGGTCGAGCCGCACCACATGGAGCCGGTCGCCGAACCGCCGTTCCAGGCGCTCGCAACCGGACGCGTCGACATCGGTCGCCAGCACCTGCGTGCCCTGCAGGAGCAGTTCGGCCACGAGGGACGTGCCGATGCCACCGGCGGCCCCGGTGACCAGCACCCGGCGGCCGTTCATGCCGCGCCTCCCTGCCGGGTGCGGTTCAGCAGCCGCTTGGCGTTGCCGTGCAGCCAGGCCCGGACCACGTCGTCCGGAAGTCCCAGCCGGGTGACCTCGGCGGCGAGCCTGGCGGGAGTGGAGGCCTGGGTCCAGCTGGTGGACCCGAAGAGGACGCGGGAGCGGACGGACGCGGCACCCAGCGTCAGCAGCGCCTCCCACCCCGATCCCCGGGTCGCCATCCTGGACGGACGGTGCGAGGAGAACTCCAGATAGACGTTGGGGTGCCGCTGCGCCACCGCCAGCATCTCCGTGACCCAGGGCCAGCCTCCGTGCCCGGCGACCAGGACGAGGCCGGGGTAGGCACCGGCGATCCGGTCCAGTACCCGCGGCGCGGAGACGTCGATCGGGACGTCCGAGCGGAAGTGCTGCCCGCAGTGCAGCCACACCGGGACACCACGGTCGGCGGCGAGCTTCCAGAGCCCGGCGTGCTCGGGTGCGGACGGATCGGCGCCGTCGAGGAACGGGATGACCGAGAGGCCGGTCGCACCGAGCTCGTCGAGCGCGCGGCGCGCCTCGGCGAGCGCGGCCCGCGGATCGCTGAGGCCTACCCCGGCCCAGGCGCTGAGCCGGTCCGGGTACCTGGCGGCGAAGGCGGCGACCCTGTCGTTGACCGTGCCGTCCCCGATGGGCCACGGCCCGCCGTGCAGGACCTGATGAGCCACCCCGTCCGCGGCCAGCGCGGCGACGTGGCGGTCGATGTCGAAG
>NZ_JBEXUE010000999.1:0-1025 GCF_040614275.1 Streptosporangium sp. NPDC006013 | reverse complement strand
CCGACCCGCACCCTGGTCCGCTTGGTACTGACCCGATGCTCACGCTCGGTCTCGGGGAAGACCACCACCTGGTTGGGCTCGGGCTCCAGCCCGCCTTCCAGCGCCCACGGCCGCGACCGCGTCTTCTTGATGACCGACAGGAACTCCCCCTCCGTGACGAACCGGATGTCCCTTCGCAAACCCACCCCACCGCGGAACCGCCCGGCACCGCTCGAGTCCTCGCGCATCTCGACGCGTTCGAAGAACATCCCGGTCTTGGCCTCCAGGACCTCGACGGGGGTGTTGCGGGCCTGGGTCTGGCACAGGTGGTTGGCGGCGTTCATGCCGTCGTGGGAGGGGGTGGCACCCCAGCCGACCGGGTCGTTGTTGCTGACCGCGAACATCTGCCCGGTCTCCGGGTGGATCCCGACCATCATGAACCCCGGCACGTCCCCTCCGGAGGAGGCGGGCAACCGGTCCGGCATGCCCTGCGCCAGCGCCTTGTAGATCAGTTCCAGGGCGACGGTCCCCGTCCACTGGGTGAAGGTCGCCGCCGGGTAGACGGCGTGGAAGAGCGTTCCAGGCTCGGCCCGCACCCGCAGGGGGGCGAAGTGCCCGGCGTTGGTCTGCTCCCCCGGGGTGGTGATCGCCTTGAAGGCGACCCGGCAGGTCGCGATGGTCGCGCCGAACGGGAGGTTGACCGGCCCGGCGGTCGCGCCGGACGATCCGGCGAAGTCGACGGTGAAGGTACCGTCGGCGACGGTGACGGTGACCTGCATCCGGATCGGGTCCTCGGTGATGCCGTCGTCGTCCAGCCAGTCGACCGCGGTCCACGACCCCTGCGGGAGGCGGGCGACGGCCTCGGCCGCCGCCTCGGCGGCGGCCTCGACCACGGTCTCGATGACGGACTCGACGACCGCCCTGCCGTAGCGGGCGTACAACTCCTGGACGCGGCGCTCGCCGGTGCGCAACGCGGCGACCTGCGCGTTCAGATCACCGATCACCAGATCCGGCATCCGCGAGTTGAACCGGATCAACTCGATGAT
>NZ_JBEXUE010000998.1:0-1029 GCF_040614275.1 Streptosporangium sp. NPDC006013 | reverse complement strand
CGTGCTCCCACTCCGGCGCGCTCAGACTGCCGTCGCCGTACCGGCGCTGGGGTCGGGGGCGGGGTTGCTGCCTCCGGCTGGGGTGGCGTGGCGGCTGGGCAGCCGGGCCAAGGGCAGTCTGGACGCGCTGGAGTTGCTTGAGTTCCCGCAGGCGGCCGAGCCGCTGGGGGCCGGGCAGGTCCGGATCGCGGTGCATGCCACGGGGGTGAACTTCCGGGATCTGCTGGACGGGCTCAACGCGCTGGGCTGGTTCCAGGACAAGGTCGGCCTGATGGGCGGCGAGGCCGCCGGGGTGGTGCTGGAAGTCGGCTCCGAGGTCGACAACCTGCGTCCGGGCGACCGGGTGGTCGGCCTGACCGAGGGCGGATTCGGGCCGATGGTGGTCACCGGCGCCGGCGGAGTGACCAAGATCCCCGACGAGGTCTCCTTCGAGCAGGCCGCGACGATCCCGGTGGCGTTCCTGACGACCTACTACGGGCTGATGGATCTGGCCGGGCTGCGGCCGGGCGAGTCGCTGCTGGTGCACGCGGGTACCGGCGGGACCGGTATGGCCGCGATCCAGCTGGCCCAGCGGCTTGGGGTGGAGGTGTTCGCCACGGCCAGCCCGGCCAAGTGGGACGTGCTGCGTTCGCTGGGCATCCCGGACGATCACATCGCCTCCTCGCGCACTCTGGAGTTTGAGGAGCGGTTCGGCGGGCGGGGGATCGATGTGGTCCTCAACTCGCTGACCGGGGAGTTCATCGACGCTTCCGCGCGGTTGCTGCGGCCGGGTGGCCGGTTCATCGAGATGGGCAAGCTGGACATCCGTGACCAGGAGCAGTTCCCGGGGCTGACCTATCGCTGGTTCGACGTGCTTGACGCCGGACCGGAGCGGTTGCGGCAGATCCTGGGCGAGCTGATGGAGTTGTTCGCGGCTGGTGAGTTGCGGCCGTTGCCGGTGACGGCGTGGGATGTGCGGCGGGGCCGGGAGGCGTTCCGGTTCATGAGCCAGGCCAAGCACACCGGCAAGATCGTGCTGACGATGCCCCG
>NZ_JBEXUE010000997.1:0-1029 GCF_040614275.1 Streptosporangium sp. NPDC006013 | reverse complement strand
GCAGCTGGACGAGGTCGTGTTTGACCTCGCCCTTGTCCAGGACGAAGAACACGTCGGTACCGGCGATGGCCTTGACAAGAGCGCCTCCAGCCCCAGCGGATTCCTCTGGCGGTAGCGCTTGGATCCGCTGAGGTGGTCGCGCATCTGCTGGGAGGGAAGGCAACCCAGGATTTCGACGGTCACAAGTTCGTCGTCCTCCAGCGCCTCGACGAAGACGCCTTCGGCATCAAGGCAGGAGCCACAGATTTGCTCATCTTTGTCAATCAGAAGAAATTTGGGCTGGACATCATCCACGTGTCTCATGCTCACCGGTAATCGGATGACGTTGCTGTCAGCGTTGTTGTCACCGAAGATCAAAAAAGCCCCGAACGATAATCGCTCGGGGCGTTTGTGCTGCTCAGCTGCTGTGGTCAGGGGCGGGGTCGAACCGCCGACCTTCCGCTTTTCAGGCGGAGCGATCACCCTGCTCCACTCAACGGACACGAGGTCAGAGGGTGGTGGACGGCTGTCGCCGTGTGCTCGTGGTGACCGACGTTGTCGTCACCGTTGTCGTCAGCCCTCACGTTCCAGAACCGAGACCGGCCGAACACCCCTCCCAGGCATCAGCACAGATTGCTCCCGCTGGGGCCAGAACTGACCTGCAAGAAGTAGTCATCGCTGTCCTTCTCTTCCGGCCTGTCGGAGTACCCCACCGACAGATAGACATTCCGGCTGTTGATGACCTTGGTGAGGCAGACCTGCGTTGCACTCTCCTCCTGCTTCGGCACCGGCGCCGGCTTCCAGCCGTCCTTGATCGCAGCCTCGCGGTAGAAGGACGGCACATCGGCACGCGACGCTGAAAGCCGGTAGGACTGCTCGGCATACGCGAGCCGGTCATCGTCATTGCACCCCCCGAGACGTTTCCCGTCCGGCTTCGCCTCGACCGGACGGGCATTGAGCTTCCCCCCGTAGCACGGCCACCTCACCTGAGTTGACCCTGTGTCAGCTGGGAAGGAAGTGCTTCGTGCCTGCACCTCACCCGATCGAGTT
>NZ_JBEXUE010000996.1:0-1034 GCF_040614275.1 Streptosporangium sp. NPDC006013 | reverse complement strand
GCGTCCAGCTTCAACGACCGCGACTCCGGATCAGCGCCGTAGGCCGAGAAGGACGGCGTCGTGGACGACAACCTCCACAACCCCGACGACAACTGACCCGCCGACACCGACAGATCCGACACCACCGGCTTGGAGGCGTCGATCCGCGCCGACTGCCACTCCGACCACGGGCTCGACACCTGCCCAGAGGTGGACGCCCGGACCCGCCAGCGGACCAGCCAGCCGTCCTTCAACTCGCCCGCCGCCACTGTCGGCGTCTGCAACGAGCAGGGGCTCCAGGTGGAGCACGATCCGCTCGACACCCCACCGGCGGCCCACCAGATCAGCCCGCTGCCCTGCACGGCGGCCGACGGGTCGTGCTCGACCTGCGCCTCCAGCCGCAGCGACCGCGACTCCGGGTCCGTGCCGTAGGCGGAGAAGGACGGCTGCGTCGACGACAGCGTCCACAGCCCCGACACCGACTGGCCTGGAGAGACCGATGCCTCGGACACGATCGGCTTGGAGGTGTCCACCCGCGCCGATTGCCACTCCGACCACGGTCCCGCCACCTGCCCAGAGGTGGCGGCCCGGACCCGCCAGCGGACTAGCCACCCGTCCTTGAGCTTGCCCGCGGTCACGGCAGGGGTCTGCAGCGAGCAGGGACTCCAGGTCGAGCACGATCCGCTCGACACCTGGCCGCTGTCGGACCAGATCAGGCCGCTGCCCTGCCCGGCGGCGGACGGGTCGTGCTCGACCTGCGCCTCCAGCTTCAACGACCGCGACTCCGGGTCGGCGCCGTAGGCGGAGAACGACGGCTGCGTGGACGGCAGCGTCCACAGTTTCGACGCGAGCTGGCCCGCCGACACCGACAGATCCGACACCACCGGCTTGGAGGTGTCCACCCGCCCGAGCTGCCAGCCCGACCACGGCCCCGCGACCAGCGCACCGGAGGCATCCGTCGACTGCACCACGGCCCGCACGCGCCAGCGTATCGACCAGCCGTTCTGGATCCCCTCCGCCGCGGGTGCCGTGTGCGAGGCCGCACACGGCTGGCC
>NZ_JBEXUE010000995.1:0-1034 GCF_040614275.1 Streptosporangium sp. NPDC006013 | reverse complement strand
CGAGGATCATCTTCCGGCACATCATTCCCAACATGTCCTCGCTGCTGGTCGTCGACGCCACGCTGAACGTCAGCGCCGCGATCCTCACCACGACGTCGAGGTCGGCCAGAGAGTCCAGGATGTCCCGCACGTCGGCGGCGTAGCCGGCGTAGCGGTCGGTGGCGGTGGTGCCCAGGGTCAGGGCGATGCGGGGGCGCTCGGGCGCGGACCACAGCCACTTCGGCACGGCGGCGGTGCCGCCGTAGGGGACGTAGCGCATCGGCAGGTAGTCCAGGCCGGCGTCCATGCTCAGCGACGCGGGGAGCTGATGGACGGTGAACTGGCCGGTGAACAGGTCCTCGGTGAAGTCGAACCCGTACTTGCGGGCGTAGGGGCCGAGCCAGTCGATCATCGGGTCGGCGCGGTCGTGCTCCGGGCGTTCGGCCTTGAGCCGCAGGTAGTGCTCGCGGGCGACCCCGAAGACGTCGACACTCCACACCAGGCGGGCGTGCGCGGCGCCGCAGGCCTCGGCGGCGATGCCTCCCGCGTAGGTGTTGGACTCCCAGATGACCAGGTCGGGCCGCCAACTGCGGGCGAAGTCGGCCAGGCCGGCGATCATCGGGAAGTTGTCCAGCTGGTGCCACTGCTCCACGAGGGTCGCGTACCCGTCGCGCATCGTCTCCCAGTCGACGGCCGCCGGATCCACCGCGGCGTCGTACGGCGCGGGCAGCCCGGCCCGCTCGGCCTCGACCTGCTCGATGTTGAGCTCCGCCAGCCGCCAGGTGGAGGGGTCACGACCGACCGAGACGGCGGTCAGGCCGGCCTGGGTGACGACGTCGACGAACTTGGGCTGGACCGCGACGCGCACCTCGTGGCCGGCGGTACGCAGCGCCCAGGCCAGCGGAACCATCGCGTGGAAGATGGTCTTGTCCGGGTAGGTGGTGAACAGGATGCGCATGGTGGTGGTGTCTCCTGGTCGGGCGTCAGCGGTGTTTGGCGGTGAGTTCTTCGAGCTGGGGGATGAGCTGGTTGGGGCTGGGCAGGGCGTGGATCTC
>NZ_JBEXUE010000994.1:0-1042 GCF_040614275.1 Streptosporangium sp. NPDC006013 | reverse complement strand
CGCACGTCGTACTGGGTCGCCGACCAGATCTCGCCGTCGGCGTGCACCTGCTGGCCGACGAGGTCGTAGGCGATGTCGCTGTAGTTCAGCGGTGATGCGGCGGGCCCGCAGGTAGGCCGCGGACTCCGACTCGGTCACCACGTGGACGACACCCGACTTGCGGGAGTGCACCTCCGGGCCGCCGAGCCCGGCCATGTCGATCCGCTCGCCGGTGACGGTGTGGACGACGTCGGGCCCGGTGACGAACACCCGTCCCTCCTCCGACATGATCACGATATCGGTGAGGGCCGGCCCGTAGGCCGCCGCGCCCGCCGCCGGGCCCAGCACCACCGAGATCTGCGGAACCCGTCCCGAGGCGCGGATCATGGCCTGGAACATGCGCCCCACTCCGTCCATGGACTCCACACCGTCGGCCAGGCGGGCACCACCGGAGTGCCAGAGCCCGACCACCGGCCATCGGCGGACGACGGCCTCGTCGATCGCCGAGGCGATCCGCAGCGCGCCGTCCATGCCCAGCGCGCCGCCCATCGTGGTGGCGTCGGTGCAGTACGCCAGCACCGGAGACCCGCCGATTCGGCCGCGCACCGCGGTGACGCCGCTGCCGTCGGGTTCGTGCGCCGGGACCGTCGACCCCTCATCCAGCAGCCGGGCCAGCCGTACCAATGGGGACCGGTGGTCCGGCGCAACCTCGGTGGTGATCGTCATCGTCAGCTCCGTTCCGGTGCGAGGGTGGGGACAGCGGCGAGCAGTTCCGTGGTGTACGGCTCGGAGGGGCGGGCGAACACGTCCGCGACGTCTCCCGTCTCGACGATCCGCCCGTCCTTCATCACCGCGATCCGGTCGCTGACGTGGTGGATGACGCCGAGGTCGTGCGAGATGAACAGCATCGCCACCGCCAGGTCGCGTTGCAGTGTGGCGAGCAGGTCGAGGATCTGCGCCTGGATCGAGACGTCGAGCGCCGACACCGGCTCATCGCAGACGCCCCGACCTGCAGGCCTTCAGGCAGGAGCAGCCCCAGAACGTCGTGCACCTGATCATCGCG
>NZ_JBEXUE010000993.1:0-1051 GCF_040614275.1 Streptosporangium sp. NPDC006013 | reverse complement strand
GGCGCCGTCGGGCCAGAACCGCTCACGCTGGAAGGCGTACGTCGGCAGCTCCACCCGGTGAGCGCCGGGGAGCACGGCCGGCCAGCTCACCGGCACCTTACGCACGTGCAGGGCGGCCAGCGCCGTCATGATCGTCGCCTGCTCGTCCTGGCCCCCGCGCAGGGCCGGTACCAGCACCACGTCCAGGTCCGCCGGCCCCGCCTCGGCGTCGCGCGCCGAACCCGCAGGCGCAGCCACCCGCATTACCGCACCGATGTCCGCGTTCGCGTCGGTGAGCGCGGTGAGGGTGTCATCGGCCATCGCGGCCAGCACCCCGTCCGGGCCCAGCTCCAGGTAGGCCCGCACCCCCTGAGCGTGCAGCGTCCGGATTCCGTCGGAGAAGCGGACGGCCCGGCGCACCTGCTCCACCCAGTAGTCCGGCGAGCACAGCTGCTCGGCCGTGGCCGCCTGCCCGCTCACCGTGGACACCACCGGGATCTGCGGCGGGCCGTAGGACAACGTCCGGGCCAGGGCACGGAAGTCCTCCAGCATCGGCTCCATCAACGGCGAATGGAACGCGTGCGACACCCGCAACCGCTTCGTCCGCACACCCCGCTCCCGCAGAGCGGCGGCCACCTCCAGCACCGCCTCCTCCACCCCGGCGATCACCACCGAGGCCGGACCGTTCACCGCCGCGACCGACACCTCACCCTCACGCCCGGCCAGCAGAGCGGCGACCTCCTCCTCGGAAGCCCGCACCGACACCATCGCCCCACCCGCCGGCAACGCCTGCATCAACCGCGCCCGACCCGCCACCAACACACACGCATCGGCCAGCGACAACACCCCCGCCACGTGGGCAGCGGTGATCTCCCCGATCGAATGGCCCGCCAGTACCTCCGGCCGCACCCCCCACGAGGACACCAGCCGGAACAGCGCCGTCTCCACCGCGAACAACGCCGGCTGCGCCCACCCGGTCTGATCCAGCAACCCGGCCCGCTCGCTGCCCGGCTCGGCGAACAGCACCTCCCGCAACGAACGACCCACCCGCTCGACCGACCCACCGTCCAGC
>NZ_JBEXUE010000992.1:0-1053 GCF_040614275.1 Streptosporangium sp. NPDC006013 | reverse complement strand
ATGAACGGGCCCATCGCACCGAAGGCTGCCTGCAGTTCCCGGGGCGGGAACATCTCCTTCAGCATGCCGAGCCCTTGGGGGATCATGCAGGCGCCGAACAGGCCCTGCATCGCGCGAGCGGCGATCACCATCTCCGGCCCGGTCGCGATCGCGCACAGCAGGGAGCCCGCCACGAAGCCGTCGACGCCGATGAGGAACATGCGCTTTCGACCGGCGATGTCGCCGAGCCTGCCGCCGACCAGCAGGCCGGCGGTCATGGCCAGGGTGTAGGCCACCCCGAGCCATTGAATCAGGGAGGTGCCGCCGCCGAGGTCGGCCCGGATAGTCGGGCCGGCGATGCTGGTGACGGTGGAGTCCAGCATTTCCATCATCGAGCCGGTGAGGATCACCGCCAGAGCCGGCCACCGCCACCGGTAGGACGTGGATGCGGCCGGGGGCGGTGTCGCCGGCAGTGTCAAGGCGTCGGTCATGTAAGGGTTCCAATTCGAGGTGGGATGGAACGCCCAGGGCGATCGATGACGGTCAGCGGAAGTCCGCGACATGATCGCGGGCCCATTCGGCGTAGCTGCGCGAGGGGCGTCCGGTGACCTGTTCCACGTCCGGCCAGACCCGCATCAGCGCCGACCAGTCCTGGTCGGCGTAGCCATCGGCGCCGGTCGCGGCGCCGCCGTCGTACTCGATGAAGCCCAGCATCAGATCGGCCGACTCGGCGGCGAACCCTCCTTGTGCCTTCATCAGCTCACGGGCGCGCTCGCGGCTGACCTCTTCGTAGCGGACCGGTTCGCCGAGCGCGTCGGCGATGGCCGCCACCTGCTCGCGAACGGTGACCAGCCCCGGCCCGGTCAACGTGTACGCCCTGCCATGGTGGCCGTCCTCCAGCAGCGCGGCGACGGCGACTGCGGCGATGTCGGCCTCGTGGATCAGGTTCATCGGCTCCTCCGCGAACGGGTAGCGGACCACCCGCTCGGCCCGGATGGACGGCGCCCAGATCTGCAGCATGTTCGTCATGAACCCGCCCGGCCGCACATGCGTCCATTCCAGCCCGGACTCCTC
>NZ_JBEXUE010000991.1:0-1072 GCF_040614275.1 Streptosporangium sp. NPDC006013 | reverse complement strand
GGGCGCCGGCGACGACCGCCAAACCGCTGCCCGGCCCCTCGCTCGACGCGAACCTCGACCTGGACGCGCTGGTCACCGCCGCCAAGAAGGAGGGCAGCGTGCTGGTCTACGACTCCAGCGGCGACATCGAGGAGGTGGCCAAGGCGTTCACCAAGAAGTACGGCATCGCGATGGAAGGGGTGAAATCGGACACCCCGCAGACCGCCGAGAAGATGATCAGGGAGCACGCCGCCGACAACGTCACGATCGACGCGGCGATGTACGAGGACGGCGGGGTGCTGGTGGGCCAGCTGATCCCGCAGGGCGTGGCGCAGACGTGGGTGCCCGCCGACCTCACGGACCAGATCCCGGCCGAGAACCAGAACCCGCTGCTCGCGCTGTCGAAGGCCACGGTCTTCGCCTACAACACCAAGCTGTCGCCGGAAGGGTGCCCGGTGAAGAACGTGTGGGACCTGACCGAGCCGGAGTGGGCCGGCAAGCTGGTGATGCAGGACCCACTGGGCAAGCCGACCGTGCTGTCCTTCTTCACCCAGTTGGACGCGCACGGCAACCAGGCGCTGGAGCAGGCGTACCAGACCAAGTACGGCAAGGCTCTGCAGACCGGGGAGAAGAGCGCCGCCTATGAGTGGATCAAGCGGATGGCGGGCAACAAGCCGGTGCTGACCGGCTCCGACGAGGACATCTCCGGTGCGGTGGGCGCGCCGAGCGCCACCGACAAGAAGATCGGGTTCATGTCGATCTCGAAGTTCCGCAACAACGAGGACAAGGGGTACACCCAGGCGACGTGCGAGGGGATGGCGCCGTTCGTCGGCTTCAGCTACCCCAAGTACGTCGCGATCGCCGCCAAGAGCAAGCACCCCAACGCGGCCAAGCTGTACGTCCACTTCATCATGACCGAGGAGGGCGTCAAGCACGAGATCGGCGAGGGCGGCATCTCCGGCAACGACACGGTCAAGCCGCTGGTCACCCCACCCGGGCTGCCCGACTGGAAGGCGCAGCTCTTCCACACCGACCCCAAGGGACTTCTCGGGGACATGCAGAATCGCCAGACGGTCTCCGACTTCTGGCGGGT
>NZ_JBEXUE010000990.1:0-1079 GCF_040614275.1 Streptosporangium sp. NPDC006013 | reverse complement strand
GTTGTAGAAGATGGTCGGGGTCATCATCGGCAGGGTCACGTGCCAGAACCTGCGCCAGGCGCCCCCGCCGTCGATGGACACGGCCTCGTCTCCTCGATGGAGACGCTGTGCCGCGACCCGTCCTGGAGGATTGCCGTGACGCTCTTGACGCCGCCACGAGGTGAGGCGTTCTCGCGCGCCTCCGTCGTCGGCGCGTCCGGCCACCAGGCTGCGAAGTAGCCGCCGGTGACGGTCGCGGTCACGCTGCCTTTCGCCTCCGTGGAGAGCTCCAGACCCACCACGCCGGCACCTACCCTGCCGGTCACGATACGCACGCTCTCCTCACTCGTGCTCATGACCGCGCCGAGGGCGGCCCGCGCCGACCCCGCGGGAACCGGCGAAAGCGGTTGTGCGTCGGGCCCCGGCGTGCTGCCCTGCGAGCCGACGAGGTCGCCATCGCGGAGCAGGCAGGTGATCTCGGCCAGCTGGCTGCTGTCGTCGTTGACGTAGACGAGCGTCCATGGCCCCCGGCCCTCGGTCACCACGGGCCGGAAGCCGAGCTCACGCCCGGTTGTGCGCTTGGCGGTGTCCCGGGCGCTGTCGAGGCACTTCTCCTGGGCGTCGGCGGCCCGGTCACCGCTCACCGTGTGCGGCGTCGCGGTCCACGCTGCCATCGCCGAGCCACCGCCGAACACGCCGGGCAGCAGCAGCGCTGCCGCGATGCCGACGGCCACCCCTCCGCCGACAGCGGTGAGACGCCCGGCGGTGAGCAGGCGAGGGCTGCTGGTCGTCGGTGCGGGCGCCTCCATCGGGTCGGTGGCCACCACGCGGGCCAGCAGGACCCGAGCCTTGGGGTCGGTGCTGGTGTCCAGGTCGGCGGGGGTGACGGCCGGGTCGAGGTCGCGCAGGGCGTGGTCGAGGGTGTCGTTCATCGCATGCTCCGGGAGTTCACGGTGGCGGTTGCCACGGGCTGGGTTGTAGTGGCGGGGACCGCGTCGGCGTGGTGGCGCAGGGCACGCCGGGCCCGGGTGAGCCGAAGCCGGAACGCGACGGGGGAAATGCCGAGCACCCGCGCGGCCTGTGGGGCTGTGAGGCCATCC
>NZ_JBEXUE010000989.1:0-1088 GCF_040614275.1 Streptosporangium sp. NPDC006013 | reverse complement strand
TGCGCCCACGGACCCCACGCCAGCGACAGCGCGGCCAGCCCTGCAGCCCGCCGAAGCTCAGTCAGCGCGTCCAGGAACGCGTTCGCCGCCGCGTAGTTGCCCTGCCCCGCCCCGCCGAACGTCCCCGCCACCGACGAGAACACCACAAACGCCGCGAGATCCAGGCCCTGAGTCAGCTCATGCAGATACCACGCCGCGTCCACCTTCGGCCGAAACACACTGTCCAGCCGCTCGGGCGACAGCGACGCAATCGTCCCGTCATCCAGCACACCAGCGGTGTGAACGACCGCGGTCAACGGATGATCGGCATCGATCCCGGCCAGCAGGGCCGCCACCTGATCCCGATCCGCCACATCACATGCCGCGATCGTCACCTCGACACCATGCGCGATCAGCTCCGCCTGCAGCTCCACCGCACCCGGAGCGTCCAAGCCCCGGCGGCTGACCAGCAGCAGATGCCGCACCCCACGCTCGGCCACCACATGCCGCGCGAACAACCCACCCAGACCACCGGTACCGCCAGTGATCAACACCGTCCCCTCCGAATCCCACGACCGTTCGACCTTCTCCCCAAGGTCAGAGCCGATCTCCACCCGCGCCAGCCGGGCAACCCGCACCTCAGCGCCGCGCACCGCCGCCTGCGGCTCACCCAACGCCACCACCCCGGGCAGCACCGACGAAGAGATCTCCTGCCCGTCCACATCCACCAGCACGAACCGGCCGGGATTCTCCGACTGCGCGCTCCGCACCAGACCCCACACCGCCGCAGCCGCCAGATCAGCCAGCACCTCGCCGTCACCGGCCGCGACCGCACCCCTGGTCAGGAACACCAGCCGAGAATCACCACACCGCTCATCGGCCAGCCATCCCTGCACCAGACCCAACACGCGGGCGGCCAGCTCATGCGCCGACTCCACCACCCCGCCAGCCGGGTCCGCGACCACCTCGGCCAGCACCACACCCGGCACCGGACCCGCCTCCACCAACGACGCCAGATCCCCATGAACCGAAACCACTTGCCCGTCCGCCTGCCAAACCCCGGCGACACCGAGCAGGTCCAGACCGAGCACCGCCACCGGCGAAACCTC
>NZ_JBEXUE010000988.1:0-1095 GCF_040614275.1 Streptosporangium sp. NPDC006013 | reverse complement strand
CCCGCCCGGGTCATCTCCTCGACGAACGCGGCCATCTCCGCGTGGACCGCCTCGCTCGGGGGTGCCGCGTCGCCGCCCTTGGTGGTCATCAGGAACTGCATCGTCATATCTCCTTCGGGTGATCGGAGAACCGATCCTCGCCGGTCTCCGGCTACGCGTCGATCCGGACCGGCGGAAATCGACACGCCTCCTCTGACCTGGGCCGCGGCCTGATGTGACAGGGAATGCAATGTGACAGGGAATGCGGATGGGGTGACGTATTCGCAGTTCAGGAGTGTGACGGTGGGGCGGCGTCGATTCCCGCCCTCCTCGTTCGACGCGTCAGCGAGGCCGGGTGAGACCGGCGGACCGAGTACGGCGACGGAGCCCCGTCGCACCAGAGAGGAAGCAATCATGACCGCCGTCCAGTCCGGCACCGTCACCCCCGTCACCCCCGCGACGCGCACCCTGCTCGCCTGCTCCGTCGCCGCCGCGGCCCTCTTCACGGTCGTGTCGCTGGCCCAGGCCTTCACCCGCGAGGGCTTCGACCTGATGCGTCACCCCCTGAGCATGCTGAGCACCGGCGACCTGGGCTGGCTGCAGATCGCCAACTTCCTGGTCAGCGGCGCTCTGACGATCGCCGGCGCGATCGGCCTGCGCCGCGTGCTGCACGGCACGCCCGGCGGCACCTGGGTGCCCAGGCTGATCCTGGTCAACGGCGTCGCGACGGCCGCCGCCGGGGTGTTCGTCATGGACCCGGGCGACGGCTTCCCGGCCGGCACTCCGCTGGGCCAGACGGGTACGTTGAGCGGGAGCGCCCTCATGCACATGGTCGCCGGATCCATCGCGTTCACCGCGCTCATCGCCGCCTGCTTCGTGCTGGGCCGCCACTTCTCCCGGGCCGGCCGCCCCGGCTTCGCCGCCGCCTCGCGGCTCAGCGGTCTGGTCTTCGCCCTCGGCGACATCTGGGCGATGTCGGGCGGGCAGGCAGGATCGCTGACCCTGGCCGTCGGCGCGATCACCGCGATGGTGTGGGTCGCCGTGGTGGCGGCGGACCAGCGCGCCGCGCTCCGGTAGGGACGCTCCACGGGCCGTGTCCCCTCGCACCGCGAGGGG
>NZ_JBEXUE010000987.1:0-1098 GCF_040614275.1 Streptosporangium sp. NPDC006013 | reverse complement strand
CACCTCCAGCAACAACCGCTGCTGCGGATCAACCGCCAACGCCTCACGCGGCGAGATCCCGAAGAACCCCGGATCGAACTCATCGGCATCATGCAAGAACCCACCATGACGCGTATACGACGTCCCCACCCGGCCGGGATCCGGATCGTAGATGCCCTCCAGATCCCACCCCCGATTCGTCGGGAAACCGGTGATCGCATCGGTCTCCTCGACCACCAGCCGCCACAGATCCTCCGGAGAGGCCACCCCACCCGGATAACGGCACGCCATCCCCACGATCACGACCGGATCATCGGCCACCGAACGCACCACCGGCAGATCCGCGACCTGCTCGGAGTCCACCGAGCCGAACAACTCCCCGTAAAGGAATTCCGCCACGCTGAGGGAGGTCGGGTAGTCGAAGACCAGTGTCGCGGGCAGCGACAGCCCCGTCGCCGCGGCCAGCTGGTTGCGCAGCTCCACCGCGGCCAGCGAATCCAGTCCCATCGTGCTGAAGGCCCGATCGGGCTCCACCGCATCCCCCGACACGTGCCCCAGCACCACCGCCACCTGCCGCCGTACCAGCTCTTCCAGCACCCGCTCGCGCTCGCCCACGTCCAGGTCGGCCAGGCGCCGCCGCAACCCGCCTTCCTGACCGCCACCGGCGGCCACCCGGACCGGCCGCCTCGCCGGTGCCAGCCCTCGCAGCAACGCCGGCACCTCGCCGCCGCGGCCCCGCAACACCTCCACCTCCACCCGCAGCGGCACCGTCATCGCCGCATCCGCCCGCACGCTCACATCGAACAGCCGCAACCCCTCGGCCGCGGACAGTGCCGACAGCCCCAGCCGGGCCATCCGATCCCGGTAGGCATCGGACAGCCCGGCGCTCATCCCGGTGGCCACATCCCACAGCCCGTAGGCCAGCGACGTCGCCACCAGCCCTCGCGACCGCCGATAGACCGCCAACGCGTCCAAGAACACGTTGGCCGCCGCGTAGTTGCCCTGCCCCGCCGCCATGACCAGCCCACCGGCCGAGGAGACCAGCACGAACATCGCCAGCGGCAGATCCCGGGTCAGCTCGTGCAGATGCCAGGCCGCATCCGCCTTGGGCCGCAGCAC
>NZ_JBEXUE010000986.1:0-1105 GCF_040614275.1 Streptosporangium sp. NPDC006013 | reverse complement strand
GCGAGGACGAGACCGGTGTACGCCAGACCGACCCCCATGTACATGACCCCGTACACGACCCCGTGCAAGGTCCCGCCCCGGTCAACTCCATCCCGGCCGATGCCGACGTGGTGGTCTGCCACGCCGGCCTGGCCGGCCGGGCCAGGGCCGGCGCCCCGGACAAGGTCCTGATCTCCTTTCAGGTCTTCATCGGAGACCCGGCGGTGGCCAAGCTGGTCAACACGATCAAGAACGGCGGCACCGTCGATGCCTGAGACGGCGCCGCTGCCGCTGGATCCGCGCGCGATCCGGCTGGCGGCCTCGGCCACCGACCGAGACGACGCGATTCGCCAGTGCGGGCAGGTGCTGCTCGCCGTCGGCGCGGTGGGCAGCGCCTATGTCGGCGCGATGCTGGAGCGGGAGCGCTCGATCTCCACCTATGTCGGTGAGGGGGTGGCCATCCCGCACGGCACCCTGGCCGCGAAGGACGCCGTTCATCATGACGCGATCTGTGTGCTGCGTTTTCCCGACGGCGTCGACTGGGACGGCGAGCAGGTCACGATGTGCATCGGTATCGCCGCCAAGGGGGACGGTCATGTGCGGCTGCTGGCCGAACTCGCCCAGATCCTGATGGATCCCGAGCAGGCCCGGGCCCTTCGTGAGGCGACGGACGTCGCCGAGGTGGTCCGGTTGCTGCAACCCAACGAAGAGGACGAAGCACAGTGAAGGTCGCTCGTTTCCACGCTCCCGGTGACATCCGCGTCGAGGAGGCGCCCGAGCCCGTCACCGGGGCCGGTGAGATCAAGATACGTGTGCGCAACTGCTCGACGTGCGGCACGGATGTGAAGATCTCCAAGTACGGTCACCACCACATCAGGCCGCCCAGGGTCATGGGGCACGAGATCGCCGGTGAGATTGCCGAGGTCGGCGACGGCGTGAGCGGCTGGGCTGCGGGTGAGCGGGTGCAGGTGATCGCCGCGATCCCGTGCGGGAAGTGCTCAGAGTGCGGCCGGGGCCGGATGACGGTGTGCCCGAACCAGGAGTCGATGGGCTATCACTACGACGGTGGTTTCGCCGAGTACATGATCGTCCCGGCCAAGGTGCTGGCGGTCGACGGCCTCAACCG
>NZ_JBEXUE010000985.1:0-1110 GCF_040614275.1 Streptosporangium sp. NPDC006013 | reverse complement strand
CCCGCAGCCCGGCGCGACCGATTTCTGGGCCGAGGACCGTAACGACGACGACCGGGACGAGCGACGAGATCGCGATGGCCTCTCACCCTCGGGGCCTCCGAGCTGCGCCTGGAGCTCGACCCCATTCTCGGCTCCACCCGCGCGCTGGCCCCGCTGATCGACCCCAACCAGCACTCCTGCGGCACCGTCCCGGCCCACGGCGTCGACGAGCTGTCCCACCCCGAAAGCGGCTACTACGCGGTGGGCGTCAAGAGCTACGGCCGCGCCCCCACCTTCCTGATGGCCACCGGATACGAGCAGGTCCGCTCCGTCGTCGCCGCGCTGGCCGGGGACTGGGAAGCCGCCCATGACGTCCAGCTCGACCTGCCCGAGACAGGCGTGTGCTCCTCTGGCCTGGCCGAGGCACAAGAGCAGCGGGTCGGTCTGGCCACCGGCATCAGCGGCGGCCTGCTCGCCACCCCGCTCCCGCTGGTCACCCTCGGCGGCAGCGACGGTGGTGGCGGCTGCTGCGGCTGAACGCGCCGGCCATCGACCAGCACCGAAGCCGCAGACACAGGGAGCGTCAGATGTCTGAGGGATACCCCACCGCCGCCCAGAAGGAAGCCCTGCGCCTGATCTGCGAGCACGGGCCCATCGACACCCGCCGCCTGGGTGAGCACCTGGTCGCCGCCCGCAGGCCGAGCACCAACCCGGGCTTCGCCCCAGCGATCGCCCGAATGGCCGGAACCCTGGCCTGGCGGCTGCAGGCTCAAGGGTTCATCGCCGAAGACCCCTGCGGTGCCTTGTGGATGACCACGGCGGATGGACGTCGACTGATCGGCTGCGCCGGGACGCACGGGTGAGCTCCGCAGCTGAAGCCGCCGCTGAGGCCACCGTCCCTGTCCCGGGGGGCGGTGGCCGACCGCGTTCGACTCAGGGGTGGCGTATCGTGGCCGCCCTGGCCGTGACGCAGACCATCGGCTACGGCGTGCTCTACTACGCCTTCTCCGTTTTCCTCACCCCCATGGCAGCCGACCTGCACGCCAGTGGCGCCCAGATCGCGGCCGCGCTGACCGGCTCGATCCTGATCGCCGCGCTGTGCGCCCCACTGGTCGGCCGCCTGCTGGACGC
>NZ_JBEXUE010000984.1:0-1112 GCF_040614275.1 Streptosporangium sp. NPDC006013 | reverse complement strand
CTGACATCGGCGTCTATTTTGCTCACCCGCATGCGCCGTGGGAGCGTGGAACCAACGAGACGCCCGCGTGGCCGAGCAGCCGCAGCAGCGCCTCGCCCGCGGTGGGCCGCTGGGTGGCGTCCTTGGACAGGCACTGCCCGACCAGGTCGCGCAGCGCCGGATCGGTGATCGCCCCCAGATCGGGTTCCAGGTTCATGATCCGGTTGAAGATCGCAGGCAGGCTGTCCGTACCGAACGGCGGCTGCCCGGTGGCCGCGAAGACCATCGTGCAGCCCCAGGCGAACATGTCGGCGGGTGAGCCCGCGTTCTCCCCCGCCAGTTGCTCGGGGGTCATGTAGGAGGGGGTGCCGATCGCCATCGCGGTCAGCGTGGAGGTGCGGTCGAGCGCCTTGGCGATACCGAAGTCGATCACTCGGGGGCCGTCGGGGGCCAGCAGCACGTTGGAGGGCTTGAAATCGCGATGGACGATTCCCGCCTGGTGGATCGCGACGAGCGCGGTGACCGTGCCGATCGCCAGGCGGTGCAGGGCCGCGCCGTGCCGGGGGCCCTCGGTGGCCAGGACCGCGTCGAGCGTCGGGCCGTCGATGTACTCGCTGACGATGTACGGGCGATGCTGGTCGACCCCGGTGTCGATCACTGCGGCGGTGCAGAAGGGAGCGACCCGCTGGGTCGTGCTGACCTCACGGACGAAACGCTCCATCGCCTCCTCGTCCTGCGCGAGGTCGGCACGGAGCAGCTTGACCGCGACACGGGCACCGGTCGGGGAGACCCCCAGGTAGACCGTTCCCTGGCCACCCTCGCCGAGCCGGGCGGTAAGCCGGTACTCCCGCACCTGCTCGGGATCCCCGGGCCGCAAGGACGCGAGGTCCGCCATGGTCACACCCTTCTTCCGTGATGAACTTCCGGACCCATTGTGGGGGCAAAGGGTCACAGGACGTGCATCAAACCGCAAGTCGGACGGACCTCGATAGCGCGTTCCAGACGGCCTTTCAGAATCCCCGCAAGGGGCGGAATGCCTTGCCCGAGAGCCGGAGACGATCTTGGGGAGGAACGGACCGGACAGGGCCCCGCCCGGCCGGCAGAACGGCTCAGAGGCCGGGCGCGCCCCAGAG
>NZ_JBEXUE010000983.1:0-1113 GCF_040614275.1 Streptosporangium sp. NPDC006013 | reverse complement strand
TCTGAGGTTGAAGGGCTGAAGTTACCTCGTCGAGAGCGTGATGATCGCTTCATAGCGGTCATACCGGAAGCATGAGATACCCCGAAGGCGGCGGGCTGACCGCCGCCGCACGCGCCAGACGAGAACAGCTGCGTTTCGAAGCCGCTGACCTGTTCGCCCGAGGAGTCGCAGCACCGGAGGTGGCCCGCCGCTTCCGGGTGAGCCGGATGTCGGCCAACCGCTGGTACCGCACCTGGCAGGCCGGCGGCATCCAGGCCCTGGCCTCCAAGGGCCCCGGCGGGGAGAAATGCCGCCTGGACGAGGCCCGGCTGAAGCGGTTGAAGGCCGAGTTGGAGCGCGGCCCGGCCGCGCATGGCTACACCGAGGACCAGCGCTGGACCCTGGCCCGGGTGGCGGACCTGGTCGCTGCGCTGTTTCGCATCCGCTACACCCCTCGCGGGATTTCCTACCTGCTGCATCGCATCGGCTGGACCCCTCAGCTGCCTGTCCATCGCGCCGCCGAGCGCGACGAGGAGGTGATCGAGCAGTGGACCGTCGAGCAGTGGCCGGCGATAAAAGGGCGACGCTCGACTTGGGCGCCTGGCTGTGCTGGGAGGACGAGGCCGGGCAGAACCTGAGACCGCCCAAGGCCACTACCTGGGCGCCGCGGGGCAAGACCCCGGTGATGCACGTGACCGGCAAGGGCTATGGCCGCGTGTGCCTGGCCGGGCTGGTGTGCGCCAAGCCCGGCAGGCGCACCCGGCTGATGTATCGGACACTGATCCGGCGTGGGCGTCCCGGAGAGGTCAAGGGCTTTGATCCCCGGCGGTTCGCGGCTCTGCTGGATGCCGCGCACGCCCAGCTCGGCGGGGTGATCGTGCTGGTGTGGGACAACGACCGCCGCCACTTGTCGGCCGCGATGCGCGCGTTGATCGATGCCCGCCCATGGCTGACGGTCTTTCACCTGCCCGCTTATGCGCCGGAGCTGAACCCGGCCGAGGGCGTGTGGTCGGCGCTCAAACGCGCTCTGGCCAACCTCGCCCCTCGCGACATCGATGAACTCGCCGGAGTCATCGCCACCAAGCTCAAACGAATGCAGTACCGATCTGGCCTGTTGGACGGCTTCATTGCTCA
>NZ_JBEXUE010000982.1:0-1118 GCF_040614275.1 Streptosporangium sp. NPDC006013 | reverse complement strand
AGCAGCGGGTCAAGCTCGGCGATCACCTCATCCAACGCCTGCGCGAACACCGGGAACCGCTCATACAGCTCCCGGCCCATCCCCGCCCGCTGACTGCCCTGACCGGTGAACAACACCGCCAACTGGGGCTCGGCCCCGGCCACCCCGCGCACTACGCCCATGCCCGGGCGGTCGTCCGCCAGCGCACCCAGCCCGGCCAGCACGCCCTCATGGTCGCTTGCCAGCACCACCGCCCGATGTTCGAACGACGACCGCGTCGTGGCCAGCGAGAACGCGGTGTCGGCCAGACCCAGACCAGCAGCACCGTCCAAATACGACACCAGACGTCCAGCCTGCGCCCGCAACGCCCCCGCCGACCGGCCCGACACCAGCACCGGCACCACACCCGCAGCCGGTGCCAGATCCTGCTGAACCTCCTCCTCGGCCTCCGGAGCTTCCGCCGCCTGTTCGATGATCACGTGAGCGTTGGTGCCGCTGATCCCGAACGACGACACCCCGGCACGCCACGGCCGCTCCACCCGAGGCCAGCCCCTGGCCTCGGTCAGCAGCTCCACCGCGCCCGCCGACCAGTCCACATGCGAGGACGGCGCATCCACATGCAACGTCCTGGGCAGCACCCCATGCCGCATCGCCATGACCATCTTGATCACACCCGCCACACCCGCAGCCGCCTGCGTGTGACCGATGTTCGACTTGATCGCACCCAGCAGCAGCGGCCGGTCCTCCGGCCGATCCTGCCCGTACGTCGCCAGCAGCGCCTGCGCCTCGATCGGGTCACCCAACGTCGTACCCGTACCGTGACCCTCCACCGCATCCACCTCGGCGGGAGTCAGCCCGGCACTGGCCAGCGCCTGCCGGATCACCCGCTGCTGCGACGGACCGTTCGGCGCCGTCAGACCGTTCGACGCACCGTCCTGGTTGACCGCCGACCCACGCACCACGGCCAGCACCTGGTGGCCGTTGCGGCGCGCGTCCGACAGACGCTCCAGCACCAGCATGCCCACACCCTCGGCCCAACTCGTACCGTCCGCCGCGTCGGCGAACGCCTTGCACCGCCCGTCACCGGCCAGGCCACCTTGAGAGCTGAAGTCGATGAACGCACCCGGCGACGCCATCAC
>NZ_JBEXUE010000981.1:0-1122 GCF_040614275.1 Streptosporangium sp. NPDC006013 | reverse complement strand
ACCACGTCCACATCAGCGGGAGTCAGACCAGCGCTGCCCAGCGCCTGCCGGATCACCCGCTGCTGCGACGGACCGTTCGGCGCCGTCAGACCGTTCGACGCGCCGTCCTGGTTGACCGCCGACCCGCGCACGATCGCGAGCACCTGATGACCGTTGCGCCGGGCGTCCGAGAGGCGCTCCAGCACCACCATGCCGACGCCCTCGGCCCAGCTCACCCCATCGGCCGCCTCTGAGAAAGACTTGGACCGGCCATCGCCGGCCAGCCCGCCCTGCGCGCTGAAATCGATGAACGCTCCCGGGGTTGCCATGACGGTTACGCCACCGGCCAGCGCCAGCGCGCACTCCCCCGACCGCAACGCCTGCGCCGCCAGATGAATCGTGACCAGAGAGGAGGAGCAGGCGGTGTCGACCGTCATCGCCGGGCCCTCCAAGCCCAGCGAGTACGAGATCCGGCCCGACAACACACTCCCGGCGTTGCCGGTGCCGAAGAAGCTCATCACATCCAGCGGGAACTCCACGCTCGACGCGTAATCGTGATAGGATACCCCGGCGAACACGCCGGTGTGACTGCCCCGCAGCGAGAGCGGGTCGATCCCGGCCCGCTCTATCGCCTCCCACGAGGTCTCCAGCAGCAACCGCTGCTGCGGATCCATCGCCAAAGCCTCACGCGGCGAGATCCCGAAGAAGCCCGGGTCGAACTCCCCCGCCTCGTGCAGGAAGCCGCCCTCACGCACGTAGCTGGTCCCGCGATTCTCCCGATCCGGGCTGTACAACGCCCCCAAGTCCCAGCCACGCGATGTCGGGAACTCGCTGATCCCATCCCCGCCCTCGGACACCAGCCGCCACAGATCCTCGGCGGATCGAACCCCGCCCGGGTAGCGGCAGGCCATCGAAACAATGGCAATGGGATCATCCGCGACCGATGCGAGCGTGGCCGGAATGATCACACCGGCGTGCTCGCCGAGCAGCTCACCCAGTAGGAACTCCGCCAGCACCACCGGTGTCGGATAGTCGAACACCAGCGTCGCCGGCAACCGCAACCCCGTCGCACCGTTCAGCCGGTTACGCAACTCCACCGAGGTCAGCGAGTCGAAGCCCAGCTCGCGGAACTCCCGCCGCGCC
>NZ_JBEXUE010000980.1:0-1127 GCF_040614275.1 Streptosporangium sp. NPDC006013 | reverse complement strand
AGTCGGAGGGCGTCTACCCCCTCCCCGAGGTCCAGCGCGACCGGTTCCTGTTCAAGGTCCGCGTCACCCATCCCAGCGCCCACGAGGAGCTGGAGCGGTCCTGCGGCGTGGTGGCGGGATTGGAGACGTACACCTCGCGCAGCGGGCCTTCGGGCGTGTGCCCGCGCTCGCCCACCCAGGCGAGCAGCGCGTGCGCGGTGAGCGGGATCTGGTGGTAGGGACCGACGTGCGTCACCGAGGCGTACAGACCGCCGGGCAGGACGTCCGGGGACGTCCCTGGCACGTCCTCGGACGTCTCCACGGCGACGGCCACGGCGAGCTCCGGCGCGAGGTCGAGCGGGAACAGCCCGATCATCAGCCCCTTCGGGTCACCCACGGCGGCGAGCAGCCGGGCCACGCACGCCGAGGTGACGACGCCGATCCGGTCCAGGGTCGCGACGTCCCTGACGACGGCCACCCGCCGGGCGGGCTCGCGGACCACCGTCACCTCCGGCCGGTGCAGCCCTTCGGAGAGGATGCGTTCGAGCGCGGCGAAGTTGCGTTCGCGGCGCGCCAGATCGGCCTCCATCCGGTCGCGTACGTCACCGAGCGCACCCGTGTCGCCGGACAGCACCCGCCCGATCGAGGGCAGCGGCACGTCGATGGAGCGGAGCAGGCTGATCAGCATCGCGGCGCGTGCCTGGTCCGGCCGGTAGTAGCGGTAGCCGGTGTCCGGATCGACGTGGTCCGGGGTCAGCAGGCCCAGCTCGTCGTAGTGCCGTAGTTGCTTGACGCTGAGCCGGCAGAGCCTCGCGAACCGCCCGATCGGCAGATATCCCTCGTTCACTCCATCAGCATGGAGGCTCCCACAGTGGAAGGGTCCAACCGGGCGAGAATCGATCGACCCGGAGGGCCGGAGCGCGTCCGGGAGGTCGCCCCAGCGGGGTTCGGCACGCTCAAGAACCGACCCCGGAGATCGCATCCGGGGATCCTCGTCGGCCTCCCGCGAGGTGGCCGCACATGGGCCGGCGCGGCCGGGACCCGTGTCGTGGGCGCTCGCCGGCCCGTCCTTCGACTGCTCGGCCACCGAGCGGATCCTCGCCGCCGCGGGGCTGGTCTGCCCTCCGGCGGACGGGAAACTGCTCGAT
>NZ_JBEXUE010000979.1:0-1128 GCF_040614275.1 Streptosporangium sp. NPDC006013 | reverse complement strand
GCCCGTGGCGGTGAATCCGGTGTCGTCGACGTAGTCCAGATGACCGCCGGTCACCGTGTACCGGCAGGAGCACCTGGCCCTCGCCGCCGCCGAGCGGCGAGGAGGCGATGACGGTCAGCGAGCGCACCCGCTCCGGCCGTTCCACCGCGACGAACTGGCCGAGCAGCCCGCCCGCCGAGTGGCCGACCAGGTGCGCGCTGTCCAATCCGTGGGCGTCCATCACACGGTAGACGTCGTTCTTGATGTCGTCCCACGTGTACGGCTCGGTCGCGAAGTCGACGGTGCCCGACATGCCGGTGTCACGGTGGTCGTACCGGATCACCCGGCGGCCTCCGGCGGTCAGGCGGCCGACGAACTCGTCCGGCCACAGGATGCCCTGCGACATCGAACCCATGATCAACAGGATCGGCGCGTCCGTCTCGGCGCCGAACTCCTCACTCCAGATGGTCACGTTTTGCATGCCTCAGAGCATGTCGTCTCCGGCTACCGGCGCCTTCTGTAGAACTACTAGCCGCGCCAGATCCGTACGGGAGCCGATGCCCAGCTTCGGATAGATCTTGTACAGGTGGTACTCGACCGTGCGCGGGCTCAGGAAGAGCCGGGCGGCGATCTGCCTGCTCGACAACCCGTCGGCGACCAGGCCCGCGATGCGCAGTTCCTGCGGGGTCAGCGCGTCGAGCACGGCCGCGGGCGGGGCCTGCCCGCTCTCTCCCGCCGCCCGCAACTCCTCCAGCGCGCGCCGCGCCCACGGCCGGGCACCCGCCTGCTCGAACGTCTCCCACGCCGTCCGCAGATGCGCCCGCGCCTCGCCCGGCCGCTGCGCGCGGCGCAGACGTTCACCCAGCAGCAGGGCCGTCCTGGCCGCCTCGAACGGGTTGGTGTGCAGCCGCAGCGCCTCGCCGAAGGCGTCCTCGGCGGAGTCGGCCAGGCCCCGGCAGCGAGCCAGCAGCGCGCGTGATTCGGGCGTCGCGGCGTGCGCCGACCACTGCTTGTACGCCTCCAGCGCCGCCCGCGCGCCCGCCTCGTCGCCCGCGCGCACCCAAGCGCATGAGCCTGCTGACCGGCAAGATCGTGGTGTTCGCCGCGATCTCACTGGTCGTCTGCGCGGTCGCGGCGGCCGGTGCGATC
>NZ_JBEXUE010000977.1:0-1134 GCF_040614275.1 Streptosporangium sp. NPDC006013 | reverse complement strand
CGCAGCTCCTCCTCGGTGGTCTGCTCCACCCTGGCCATGGCCCAGCGCAGGATCGGCGGTGCCATGAGGGAGGTCACGATCGCCACCAGCACCACGATCGTGTAGACCTCGACGCTGAGGATGCCCAGCCGCAGGCCCACCATGGCCACGACCACCTCGATGACGCCCCGCGCGTTGAGCCCGGCGCCCAGGGCCAGGGCCTCCCACCGGTTGAGCCTGCTGGCACGTGCTCCGGCGTAGGCCCCGAGGAATTTGCCGACGATCGCCACGGTCAGGATGCCGAGCCCGGCGAGCAGCACCATCGGGTCGGCCAGGGACGTCAGGTCCATGCGCAACCCCGCGGTGGCGAAGAAGATCGGCGCGAAGCCGGAGAGCACCACGGTGCGCAGCGGGGCGAGCCGCGCCGGTTCGACGCCACCCGCGGTACCGATCAGCATGCCGCAGACGAAGGCACCGAAGACCGCCTCCAGGCCCATCGCGTGCGTGGCGGCCGAGGCGAGCAGGATCAGCACGGCCGCGGTCGCGACGGACGAGCCGGAGTCCTCGTCCCGGGAGGTGAGCCGGAACGAGTGCCGCACGAGCGGGCGGCCCACGGTGAGCGCGAAGATCACGACCGCCAGCAGGCAGGCCAGCGAGACCAGCACGCTTCCCGCGCGCAGGCCGGTGGTGGCCATGGCCGACACGATCGACAGCATGAACCAGCCGAACGCGTCGTCGATCATGCCCGCGGTGAGCGTGAGCTGCCCGATGTTACGGTGGAGCAGCCCCATGTCCATCAGGGTCTTGGCGATGACCGGGATGGCGCTGACGCACATCGCGACACCGAGGAAGAGCGCGAAGACCAGCGGCTCGGTTCCGGTGGGGATGAGCGTGGCCGGGAGCAGGAATCCGGCGCCGATGCCGAACGCGAGCGGCACCAGCAACCCGCCGATGCTGACTCCGGCCGCCGTGGCGCCCCTGCGCCGGACCATCCTCATGTCCATGTGGATGCCGGTGATGCCGACGAGCAGCAACACGCCGATCTGCCCGACCGCGTCGAGCAGGTGGAACTGGGCGCTGTCCTGTGGGAACAGCCAGGTGGACAGGTCCGGCGCGACATGGGCGAGGAAGGACGGCCCCAGGACCACCCCGACG
>NZ_JBEXUE010000976.1:0-1140 GCF_040614275.1 Streptosporangium sp. NPDC006013 | reverse complement strand
GCGGGGGATGCGGTCACCGATCTGGGCGCGGCGGCGGTGTGGGGGTTGGTGCGCTCGGCGCAGTCGGAGAATCCGGGCCGGTTCGTGCTGATTGACCTGGATGGGCAGGAGATCTCGGCATCGGTGCTGTCCGGGGTGCTGGCCTCGGGTGAGCCGCAGGTGGCGGTGCGTGGGGGTGAGGTGCGGGTTGCCCGGCTGGTACGGGTGGTGCCCGGCTCGGATTCCGGTGATGGCTCTGGCTCCGAGCGTGGCGTTGACCTCGCGTCCGGCTCTGGTTTGAGTGAGGATCGTGCCTGGGATCCGGAGGGAACTGTCCTGATCACCGGTGGGACGGGTGGTCTGGGGGCGTTGTTCGCGCGGCATGTGGTGGCCGAGCGGGGGGTGCGGCGTCTGCTGCTGACCAGCCGCCGGGGCCTGGACGCCCCCGGCGCGCTGGAACTGCGGGCCGAGCTGATCGCGCACGGGGTCGAGGTCGAGATCGCCGCCTGTGATGTGGCCGATCGGGACGCGGTGGCGGCGTTGCTGGCGAGGGTGGATCCCGGGCATCCGCTGACCGCGGTGATTCATACCGCGGGTGTGCTGGACGACGGGACGATTCCGTCGCTGACACCGGAGCGGTTGGAGACGGTGTTGCGGCCGAAGGTGGACGCGGCCTGGTATCTACATGAGCTGACTCGTGATGGGGGCTTGGCCGACTTCATCGTGTTCTCGTCGGTGGCGGGGGCGTTCGGTGGGGCGGGTCAGGGTAACTACGCGGCGGCGAACGCGTTCCTGGACGCGTTGGCGGAGTATCGGCGGGCGCAGGGGTTGGCCGCGCGGTCGCTGGCGTGGGGGCCGTGGGCGCAGGACGCCGGGATGACCGGTGGGTTGGACGAGGTCGATCTGCGACGGATGACGCGGGCGGGGATGTCGCCGTTGTCGGTGGAGCAGGGGCTGGCGTCGTTCGACGCGGTGGATGCGGTGGATCGTCCGGTGCTGGTGGTCGCGCGGCTCGACCTGGCGGCGGTGCGGGCGCGGGGCGAGGTGCCGTATCTGCTGCGTGGGCTGGTGCGGGGGGTTCGTCGGTCGGCGGTGTCGGGGTCGGTGTCGGGTGACGGTGCGCTGGTGCGGCGGTTGGCCGGGTTGGGTGAGGCCGATCGG
>NZ_JBEXUE010000975.1:0-1144 GCF_040614275.1 Streptosporangium sp. NPDC006013 | reverse complement strand
GATGGTCTTGCCTGTTGGTCACATACACCTCACTAAAATGTTTAGGTTAGCCTTACCTCACTTGCACCATGTGTCAGGGGTGGGTCAGGTGGGCGCGACCCCTCGGCCTCCAGGGAGGCCCGGCCGGATCGGGCCGGTTCGGCGAATCGCCGGGAGAGAGCGCCCCCGAATTCGCGCACTGAACAACATGACCGTCGAGTTCCCTGACAGCACCGGTCCGCTCACCGCGCTGCTGGACGCCTGCGTTCACTTCGCCACCCACGTGAACCTGCTCGCCGACCAGCTCCGCGATGTGGAGCTGACCGACGACGACGCCGAACGCCTCAGCGACGCGGCCACCCGTGCCTTCACCGCGGTCGCGCTGGCCACCTCGCTGACCGTCGGCCTGGAGCGCGAGGCCGGCGACGGCGAATGCCCGCACTACAACGTGCTCACCGATGCAGAGTGGGCCCGCCTGTCGGCTGACGAGACGGCAGCACACGACCGCAGCGCCGTCTACCAACGCGAGCTACAGGCCGATCACCCGGGCTCGCATATGTCGCTGGCCCAGTCCTTCGACGACCGTAACGTTTGGCTGCGCTGGGCCGACCGCGTCCGGGAGCTGGTCGACCTGCCGCCCTGTCCGGCCAGCAACGGCGCCCTCGACGACCCCGAGGGGTGCCTGCTGTTTCGCGGCCATCCCGGCGAGCACACCTTCACCCCTGGAGTGGTCACCTACGGCCGCGAGGCCTCACCAAAGATGCAGCGCAGGCTGGACGACCTTCTGGCCGCGGAGTAGCCCCAACTCGACCGAGGAGTTTTGAGAGTTTTGAGAGGGGTCCTACGCGCGGGCGCGCGAGGTCTACCGGTCGCAGAAGTCCAGTTCCGTGACCCTCCGGCGGATCAGCCGGTCCCCAACCGGCCTTCGGGGAGGATCGGACCGGGGTTTAGCGGTAGGGCTGAAGCGGTGATGATCTACTGGGTCAGCGGGTCGGCCACAACTTCGCGTTGTTGTCGGCGCTGGCGGTGGCGAGGGTTTCGCCGTCCGGGCTGAACGCCACCGACCAGACCTCGTCGGTGTGGCCGGTGAGGGTGGCGACGGTCTTCCGGCTCGCGACGTCCCACAACCTCACGCTGTTGTCGGTGTCGGCGGTGGCGAGGGTTT
>NZ_JBEXUE010000974.1:0-1148 GCF_040614275.1 Streptosporangium sp. NPDC006013 | reverse complement strand
ACTTCATCCTGCTGGACACCCCGCCAGCCCCCGGAACGGTGGCCTCGTGGGTGAGCACCTTCCACCGCGAGTTCCCGGACGCCGGCCACGTCGCCGGGCTACGCCGGCTCGCCGCGCCGCCGGTCGTGGCCGCGCACAGCATAGGCGGGGCGGTGGCCACCCGGGTCGCCGAACTGGCCCCCGAGCTGGTGGCCGGGCTGGTGTACGTCACCGCGTTCGTCCCCACCTCGCTGGGTCCCGTGGGCGCGTACCTGGCCCTGCCGGAGGCGCAGACCGCGCTCGGCGGCGGGCTCTACCTGGGCGATCCCGCGGCCGTCGGCGCGGTGCGGATCGACCCGCGCAGCACCGACCCCGCCTACCAGGACGAACTGTACGCGGCCTACTTCAGCGACCTCGACCGCCCCGGTTTCCAGGCCATGGCCGCCTCCCTCACCCCCGACCAGCCGATGGCGTTCCTCACCACCCCGACCGGGGCCACGGCCGAGCGCTGGGGGAGCGTGCCCCGGACGTACATCCGCACCACCCGCGACCGCGCGCTGCCCGTCGCGCTCCAGGACGTGATGATCCGGCACGCCGACGAGCTGGCCCCCGCGACCGCGTTCGCCCAGGCGACCCTCGACGCGGGGCACGCCGTCTTCGCCGGCGCCCCGGCCGAGGTGGCGGACATCATCCACCATGCCCCGGCACGACGGTGACGACCAGGCTGGTCACGCCGAAGGGCGGCCGTCAGGGATGGCGGCGAGCAACTGGCGGGTGAACGGCGCCTCGGGGGCGGCGAGCACCTCGGCGGTCGGGCCGGACTCGATGATCCTGCCGTCCCGCATCACCGCGAGCCGTCCCGCGGCGGCGGCCACCACGGCGAGGTCGTGCGAGATGAGCAGATAGGCCATCCCGTGCCTGTCCTGGAGCCGGCGCAGCAGCGTGAGGATCTGGGCCTGGGTCACCGCGTCCAGGGCGGACACCGGCTCGTCGAGCACGATCAGGTCGGGCGACGGCGCCAGCGCACGGGCGATGGCGACGCGCTGGCGCTGCCCGCCGGAGAGCGCCGAGGGCCGCCGCCGGGCCACCTCGGGGGCGCCGATAAAAGTTACATTTAATAGCTAACCGGACGGATCGTGCCCCGGTGAACCGGCGGCGCGTGAGATTCC
>NZ_JBEXUE010000973.1:0-1155 GCF_040614275.1 Streptosporangium sp. NPDC006013 | reverse complement strand
CCCGAGGAGGAGCGGACGATGTCCATGTCGAACATCAAGTGGTTCGCCCCCACCGGCGAGCCGGACGTGCCGCCCGCACCTCGCGCTTGGTCAGCTGCCCGTCGTGCTCGAACGCCTCGTCCGGCAGCCCGGGGACGCGGGGGAGCGGGACGTGTCCCGGGTCAGACATTGCCGAGCACCCGGGTCACCTGGATCTCGATCACGACACGGTCGGGGTTCACCCGGGGGGCGCGGTAGCGCAGCGCGTACCGGCGCTCGGCGTCGGCGACCTCCTCGGGGGTGTCCCGGAGCACCGCACGCCCCTCCAGGGTGGACCAGCGCCGCCCGTCGACCTGGCAGACGGCGGCCGGCGCGCCCGCCGGACCCGCGGCGGCCACCAGCCGGCCCTTGTACGACCCGCGCGAGGTGATGACCCGGGCGATCGCCGTGCCGACGTCGAGCGTCACCCCGACGGGCACCATGTGCGGCGTCCCGTCGGACCGGACGGTGGTCAGCGTGCACAGGTGCCGCTCATGCCAGAACGCGTCGAACCCCTCGCCGAGCCCGGTCAGGTCCGGCCGCGTGGCCCCCACAAGCATCACGTCACCCCAATGGTCGTCGGTACGTTCACCCGATGACGAACCCCCGTGGCGTACCGTCGCGGGGTGCCGCCCTCTCCCGGTGCCGGGCAGGGCGCGCCGCACGTCACCCGTGGCGGGGCCAGAGTGTACTCGGAGACGGGGGTGGCGGCCGAGGCCAGGGTCCTTCACACCGGGCCGGGCACGGCGTGGGTGAAGCCACCGCCAAGGTCAGACCGGGTCAGACCGGTTCAGACGACCCGGACCCGCTCGGCAGCAGCAGCGCGACCAGCACGCCCACCCCGCACAGGGCGGCGGTGATCAGGAAGATCTCGCTGTACTCGGTGTGCAGCGCCGCCCTGACCTTCTCCTCGTACTCGGCCAGCCGGATGGCGTACACGGCCGGGTCCACGCCGAAGGGCAGCGGGGTGTCCAGGTCCGCGGTGAGGGACTGGAAGCGGTGGAAGCCCCAGGCGGACAGCGCGGCGACGCCGAGCAGCATGCCCATCATCCGGGCCACGACCACCGCCGCATCCCGGCGCGCCGCCGCACAGAATGGAGATCATGACTCCACGACGGCTCTACCACGGCACGGGCC
>NZ_JBEXUE010000972.1:0-1169 GCF_040614275.1 Streptosporangium sp. NPDC006013 | reverse complement strand
CCGCGACGACGAACGACTCACCTTCACCTACGCCACCCCATCCGGCGAGCCGGCCACCCGGCAGGTCGAGCCGCACCGGCTGGTCTCACTCGGGCACCGCTGGTACCTGGCCGCCTGGGACCTCGACCGCGCCGACTGGCGCGTCTTCCGCTGAGCCTGACCTGGGCCAGGGCCTTCCCGTGTACCTAGTGACAGCTTCGTTAACGACAGGCCGATAAGCCCGCCGGGCGGGGTGCGGCCCGTCGGGCCGCACCCCGCCCTCTGCTCACTCGGGAACGGAGACGCTGCTGCCGAACTCGAAGATGCGGTGGTCGCTGGGCTCGACGGTGGCGACGTGATCGCCCTGGCAGTTCCCGTTGTCAAAGATATAGACCGGCTTGTCGGTTTGGTTGTCTACGGACAATGGCCAGAATCGGCCCTGGTAGCAGCCCTGCGCGGGGTTGTCGTAGCGATTGCCGCTGACCGTCAGGACCCCCTGGGCTGCCCAAGCCGCGTCGGCCGCGCCCACGGCCACCGCCCCGGCCGTGAGGAGGGTTGTGAGTGTCGTCATAATGCGCCGCATGATCGTTTCCTATTCTGTGTTGGAACGCGGTGGTGGTTGCAGGGTCAGCGATCGGTTCTGTCGTCGGCCGATGTGGGCAGCGGCACGTTCGGGCAGTCCCGCGCGAGCGTGGTCAGCGTGTTCTTCTCGGCGGTGTCGGCGGTCAGGGCCCAGCGCCACTTGACCGCGGTCCACTCGGTGACATACCGGCAGCGGGCCGGCTCATAGGGCGGCAGCCACTGGCTCGGGTCTTTGTCGGCTTTGCTGCGGTTGCTGCGCGCGGTGACCGCGACTAGGTGGTGTGACTCGTCGAGGTCGTTGGCGTAGGCCTCGCGCTGGGCTGGGCTCCAGGCGGAGGCGCCCGAGTCCCAGGCCTCGGCCAGTGGGACGAGGTGGTCGACGTCGAGGGCGGAGGCGTTGTCGATCACCGTGTCGTCGTAGTAGGAGTACCAGGATCCGCCGGTCAGTGCGCAGTTCGGCCCGACCTGCGGGGCGGTGACGGCTTCTTCCAGCAGGGCCTCGGCTCGGGTGTTCGGGGTTGAGGAACAGCGGGACAGTCATTGGCGGTAAACCGCTGCGTCGCAGGTCGCGGAAGACCGTGCAGGGCGTCGGGGCGGTGTCCTCCGGA
>NZ_JBEXUE010000971.1:0-1169 GCF_040614275.1 Streptosporangium sp. NPDC006013 | reverse complement strand
CTAAGCGGCATTCCAGAAGTTCCGCTTGTAACCGGCCGGGAGCCAGGGGCTGGTCCACGGCGCGGCGGTGACCAGTAACTGGTCCGGTGAGCGGGCGCGGAAGAAGGCATGGATCTGTCTGAGACGGCCGGGCCAGCTGACGGCGGTGTTAGCGATGAACGCCTTGAGCGCGGCCCAGATCCGCTCGACCGGGTTGTCGTGCGGACTGTAGCGCGCTCCGTACAGCACCTCCACCCTCGGGTGCGCCTGCAGGTAGCACGCGACGGCCCGGGCATGGTGGATGCTGTCGTTGTCGCAGATCACCACGATCTTCGGTGCGGCCGGGAACGCGGCGGCCACCTGGTCCAGTAGGTGCAGGAAGTCGGCCGCGCACCGGCGGCCCAGCCGATACACCCACCGCCCCGTGGTCAACTCCACGGCGCCGAACACGGTGACCTGCCGGTTTTTGCCCGGTGTGACGATGGCCGGGCGGTCGGCGCGCAGTGTCCACCCTGCTCGGAGGTGGGGCAGCAGGTGCACGTGGGTTTCATCGGTGGCCCAGACCACCGCCCCGCGCGGCAGTGCACGCAGCCGCTCCGCGATGGCGGCCACCGCCTGCCGGCGGCCGGGATCGCCCCGCGCGACCAGCTTGGAACGCCGCCAGACGGCCACCAGGCGCACCCGCCGATACAGCGTGCGCCTGCTCAGATGGGGCCGGTTCAGGTACCGCCACAGCCGCGCAAGGGTCCACGGCCCTGGCCGGGCCAGCAGTCGGGCGATCCGGCCCATCAGGTGCTCACCGCCCAGGCGGGGGCGCCCGGGGCGGGGACGGTCGGCCAGTCCCGCCAGGCCGTGGCGGTTGAACCGGCCGATCCATCGGCGCACGGTAGCGGCGTCGTAGTCCAGCAGGTCGGCGATCTGCGCCGCCGGCAGGCCGCGCAGCGACAGCAGGACCATCACCGCGCGTATCGCCTGCCGCCAGTGACCTCGCAGTTGGGCGTGTAATTGCTCGATCGAGGTGGCAGGGGCATTGGCGAACACGATGGGCGGGCGCATACTGACCACGACCTCGCCGGTGGGTGGACGTTGTGGCAACCTCGATCCAACCCCCGGCGAGGCCCGTGTCAACGCCCTCACGCCCCGGCGATCTCACGCCCGGTTACGCGCAGAACTTCTGGATAGGCGCTTAG
>NZ_JBEXUE010000970.1:0-1176 GCF_040614275.1 Streptosporangium sp. NPDC006013 | reverse complement strand
GCGGGGGATGCGGTCACCGATCTGGGCGCGGCGGCGGTGTGGGGGTTGGTGCGCTCGGCGCAGTCGGAGAATCCGGGCCGGTTCGTGCTGATTGATCTGGATGGGCAGGAGATCTCGGCATCGGTGCTGTCCGGGGTGCTGGCCTCGGGTGAGCCGCAGGTGGCGGTGCGCGGGGATGAGGTGCGGGCTGCCCGGCTGGTACGGGTGCCTGGTTCTGGTGATTCCGCCGATGGCTTCGACGCTGAGCATGGTTCTGCTCGTGGCTTTGACCTCACTGACGGTCCCGGCTACGAGCGTGACTCTGGTCCGGGCGGGGGAGCGGGCCGGGCCTGGGACCCGGAGGGGACGGTGTTGATCACTGGTGGTACCGGTGGTCTGGGTGGGTTGTTCGCGCGGCATGTGGTGGCCGAGGGTGGGGTGCGGCGTCTGCTGCTGACCAGTCGGCGGGGTCTGGAGGCTCCGGGTGCGGTGGAGTTGCAGGCGGAGTTGATCGCGCATGGGGTCGAGGTCGAGATCGTCGCGTGTGATGTGGCCGATCGGGACCAGGTGGCGGCGTTGCTGGCGGGGGTGGATGCCGGGCATCCGTTGACGGCGGTGATTCATACCGCGGGTGTGCTGGACGACGGGACGATCCCGTCGCTGACGGCGGAGCGGTTGGATGGGGTGTTGCGGCCGAAGGTGGATGCGGCCTGGCATCTGCACGAGCTCAGCGCGGACCTGGATCTGGCCGGCTTCATCGTGTTCTCGTCGGTGGCGGGAACGTTCGGGGCTTCCGGTCAGGGTAACTACGCGGCGGCGAACGCGTTCCTGGACGCGTTGGCGGAGGTGCGGCGGGCTGAGGGGCTGGCGGGGTTGTCGCTGGCGTGGGGGCCGTGGGCGCAGGACGCCGGGATGACCGGTGGGCTGGACGACGCTCAGACGCGCCGGTTGACCCGCGCCGGGATGCCGGCGATCACTCCGGAGCAGGGTGTCGCGTTGTTCGACGCGGCCGTCCGCTCGGGTGAGCCGGCCGTGGCCCCGGTCCGGCTCGACCTGGCGGCGGTGCGGGCGCGGGGCGAGGTGCCGCATCTGTTGCGCGGGTTGGTGCGGGGGGTTCGTCGGTCGGCGGTGTCGGGGTCGGTGTCGGGTGACGGTGCGCTGGTGCGGCGGTTGGCCGGGTTGGGTGAGGCCGATCGG
>NZ_JBEXUE010000969.1:0-1206 GCF_040614275.1 Streptosporangium sp. NPDC006013 | reverse complement strand
TCGGCTTCCCGACCATCGACCCAGCCCCGCCGAATCCGCTAGGATTGCGACCACCCTGTCTCCAGGGCAACCCCTCTAACTTACTCCAACATCCGGCCGGTGTCCAATTCGTGCAGACACGCCCGATTTGTCGGGATAGTGAGAGGGTTTTGCCGGGCACTCCGCCCACCCGGGAGATTCTGGATCCGGGGGCTCGTTGCCCTGCGAGAAGAACACTACCAGGACTCTCACGTCACAGAGACAACTTGCCAACCATCCCCGGGGCTCGCGCGTCCCAAACAGTCATAGGAAGTCGAAGTGCGCAACCAGACGTCAAGCCATTCGCAATCGACTCTGGATACGAAGTAGGCGCGAGGGTCAGGATCCTGACTCCGCCGTGGAGGTGAGCACCATGACCCGCTCGGAGTTCGACGACATCCGCGCGCACATCGACGCGGAGGCCAACCACCCAGGTGACTTGCTGAGGGTTGCCAGGTCTCTGCTGAACGACCTTGAAGACGCACGCATGCGAGAGGCGACCCTCCGCGCCTACTACCTGCGTCTCCTCACCGCGGCTCGGGCAACGGTCGCCGCGGAGGCGGCCGGCTACCCGGAGCCGCTGACCTTCCTCACCGACGAGCTCGCCAAGCGTGGCCAGCTCCCGACATCCGAGGACGAGGTGAACCGGATCCTGGCAGACGCCCACACAGCGGCCATGCTGCTGGCCTATCTTGAGGAGAATCCTCTCGGAACCACCCCGATGAACACCGGAGGGGCTCGCGCGCGCAGGTGTGCCGGCACAAGCCGTAGCATCCCCCGATGAGGCGTTCCACGTCATTGACCTGGTCTTGAACCAAGATCTGCAAGACTCCAGGCATGTTGCAGCGAGGGCTGAATTGGGCTGCGGCGACCCTCGTGGGCGTCTTCGGCTTCGTCTGGACCGGTGTAGTGATGTTCGCGGCCGTCGAGACCTCGGCGTGGACGTGGATCGGGCAGGTCTCCTTCGGGGCCTTCCTCACCTGCTGGGCTCTTTACAAGGCGAGCCTGCTGGTGCGTCGCGCCAAGCCCGGTTTCGTTCCGCGGCATCGCCGGGTGGGGGCCGGACGAGCCACAGCTCCGTGATGGTGCCAGGTCGGCCCCGGCCCCCCTCCTCGCCCTTCAGCGGACATGGAGGCGCTGGGCAGACCAATCACGGAAACGCAGAAGGCCCTGATCTCCAGGAGATCA
>NZ_JBEXUE010000968.1:0-1231 GCF_040614275.1 Streptosporangium sp. NPDC006013 | reverse complement strand
CTAGTGCTGCGTTCCTTTTTGAGCAGCAAGATTAGACGTACTATCAGGGCCCAGTGGGTCGTTGATGGGCGGTGAGGCAGTGCCGAAGCTCCTGTTCGCGCGAGCGCCGAAGGACGCGATCGAGGAACGCAAGATCCGCAAACTGGCCGGTGCCCGGCACGCTCCGGCCGACTGGATCCGCAGGGCTCAGATCATCGCGTTGAGCTGGGAGCGGCTGCGGGTGCCGCAGATCGCCCGCGAGCTCGGTTGCGCGGAGAAGACGGTGCGCTACCGGCTGGCGCGCTTCAACACCGAAGGTCTGGACGGATTGGGAGATCGGCCTGGTGTCGGCCGTAAACGGCGGATCAGCGAAGCCGAGCGCTCGCAGATCATCGCGCTGGCCCGCACCTCGCCGCCGGGCCGGCCGGTGCGCGATCGGGCAACCGGTGAGCTGGCCGCGGCCGATGAGGCCGGGTCGGGCAGCTGGACGCTGGACACCCTGACCGATGCCGCCCGCGAGCTGGGCATCGTGGTAGCGCGCTCGCAGGTGCGACGGATCCTGCTGGCCGAGGGGGTGCGCTGGCGCCGCACCCGCTCCTGGGCCACCAGCCATGACCCGGACTTCGCCCCAAAAGAACCCAGGTTGTTGCCCTCTACACCTGCCCGCCGCCGGGAGTGACGGTCGTGGCGGCCGACGAACTCGGCCCGGTCCTTCCCCGAACCTTCGACCCCGCCCCCGGCTGGAGCAGCGACGGCCGGCGGATCAAAGCCGCTCTGGAATACAGTCGCGGGCAGGAGAAGACCTGGGTCTATGGCGGCCTGCGCATCACCGACGGCCATGCGGTCACCATGACCGCCGCATCGCGCAACAGTATCGGCTGGCAGCGCTTCCTGGCCCTGCTGGAGAAGAGCAACCCAACCGGCACGATCGCGGTGATCACCGACAATCTCTCCAGCCACAACAGCGTCTCCACCCGTCAATGGCTCACTGAGCATCCACGGATCCAGCAGGTGTTCATCCCCAAAGGCGCCTGCTGGCTCAACCTGCAAGAAGCCTGGTGGCGCGTCTTCCGCCGCCAGGCTCTGGCCGGGCAGACCTTCGCCGACCCCGACGAGATCACCTACGCCACCGCCGTGGCGACCACACAGCTCAACACCCGCGCCCGCCCCTGGATCTGGGGCCGCCCGGCCCCCGAGCCTCGTCGCCGCCGACGCCGTTTTATCTACCTGCTTTAAGGAACGCAGCACTAGT
>NZ_JBEXUE010000967.1:0-1244 GCF_040614275.1 Streptosporangium sp. NPDC006013 | reverse complement strand
ACCACCGCACGACCCGCCGCACCCGCCGCGCCGAACAACGCCAGCCCCTGCGCCTCCGACAACGGCAACATGCCTGCCCGCGCGATCCGGCGCATGTCGGCCTCGCCCAGCGCGCCGGTCATTCCGCTGTCCTGCGCCCATGGACCCCACGCCAGCGAGAGTCCCGCCAACCCCACGGCCCGCCGATGCTCGGTCAGCGCGTCCAGGAACGCGTTCGCCGCCGCGTAGTTGCCCTGCCCTGCCCCGCCGAACGTCCCCGCCACCGACGAGAACACGACGAACTCGGCCAAACCCAGATCGCGGGTGAGCTCGTGCAAATGCCAGGCCGCGTCCACCTTCGGCCGGAACACTCTCTCCAGCCGCTCGGGCGTCAGCGACGCAATCGTCCCGTCGTCCAGCACACCAGCGGTGTGAACGACGGCGGTCAGCGGATGATCGGCCGGCACCTGAGCCAGCAGGGCCGCCACCTGATCGCGATCAGCCACATCGCACGCGGCGACCGTGACTTCCACCCCATGCGCGAACAGCTCCGCCTGCAACTCCACCGCACCCGGAGCATCCAGGCCGCGCCGGCTGGCCAGCAGCAGATGCCGCACCCCACGCTCGGCCACCACATGCCGCGCGAACAACCCACCCAGACCGCCCGTGCCGCCAGTGATCAACACCGTCCCCTCCGGATCCCAGGAGCGGACAGCCTGCTCACCATCCTGGGCAACGCCGGGGGGATCGCCAAGGTAGGAGCCGGGCGCCACCCGCGCCAGGCGCGGCACCCACACCTCAGCACCGCGCACCGCCACCTGCGGCTCACCCAACGCCAGCACACCGGCCAGCACCGACAGAGACGATCCCTCCTCTACGTCGACAAGCACGAACCGGCCCGGATTCTCCGACTGCGCCGACCGCACCAGACCCCACACCGCCGCAGCCGGAAGATCGGCGACAGCGTCCCCCTCCCGCGCCACGACCGCACCCCGAGTGACAACCACCAAACGGGAATGACCGCACCGGTCATCGGCCAGCCATCCCTGCACCAGACCCAACACGCGGGCGGCCAACTCATGCGCCGACTCCACCACCCCGCCAGCCGGGTCCGCGACCACCTCGGCCAGCACCACATCCGGCACCGGACCCGCCTCCACCAACGACGCGAGATCCCCATGAACCGAAACCACTTGCCCGTCCGCCTGCCAAACCCCGGCGACACCGAGCAGGTCCAGACCGAGCACCGCCACCGGCGAAACCTC
>NZ_JBEXUE010000966.1:0-1244 GCF_040614275.1 Streptosporangium sp. NPDC006013 | reverse complement strand
AAACGGCTCACGGACACCGCCTCGCGGCGGTACCTGGTGTTCACCATGGGCGAGGGGAGACCGGTCCGGCCACACCGCCGCACCGGCGTCACCCCCAGGGCGCTTCGGCGTCCGAGGGAGCGAACCGTGAGGTTCATCCGGCCGTGTTCGTCCTTGACCGCCACGGCCACCCGCTTGACCCGTGTCACCCCGCTCGCGCCCGTCGCCTGCTGGCGGCGGGCCGGGCGGTGGTTCACCGCCACACACCGTTCGTCATCCGTCTCAAAGACCGCGATGCGGCGACCTCGGCCATCGAAGGCGTGCGAGTCGGCATCGACCCCGGCAGCAAGCACACCGGCCTGGCGGTATTCACCGACCACAATGGAAACCGGGCAGGGAGGTACTCGATCCAGCTTGACCACCGAGGCGCGGCGATCCGCGACAGGCTCAGCGCGCGGGCCGCGCTACGCCGTGCTCGCAGGTCACGCAACCTGCGTCACCGCGCCCCCCGGTTCCTCAACCGGACCAAACCCCAGGGCTGGCTCGCGCCGTCGCTGCGCCACCGCGTTGACACCACCGTGTCGTGGGTGGTGCGGCTCACCCGGTGGGCGCCGGTGCGGGCGGTGCATGTCGAGCGGGTGGCGTTCGACACCCACGCCCTCAGCGCGGGCAAGCCGCTGCAAGGGGTGGAATACCAGCAGGGCACCCTGGCCGGGTACGAGGTCCGCGAATACCTGCTGACCAAGTGGGGGCGGGCGTGCGCGTACTGCGGCGCCAGTGGCGTGCCGCTCAACCTCGACCACATCCACCCGCGCAGCCGGGGCGGCTCCGACCGGATCGGCAACCTCGCCCTGGCCTGCATCCGGTGTAACCAGGCCAAGAACGCCACTCCGGTAGAGGTGTTCTGCAAAGACAGACCCGCGCTGCTGGCGAGAATCCTCCAGCAGGCGAAGGCCCCGCTGCAGGACGCGGCGGCACTCAACGCCACCCGGTGGGCATTGTGGCGGGCCCTGGAAACGGCCGGCCTGTCGATTCACACCGCCTCCGGTGGCCGCACGAAGTGGAACCGGTCGCGCACCGGTGCCGCCAAGTCGCACACGTTGGACGCGCTGCACGTCGGCCACCTGGAGAACGTCACCGCCTGGCCTTGCACGGTCTTGGTGGTCAAGGCGACCGGGCGCGGCACCTACGCCCGCACCCGCACCGACCGCTACGGCTTTCCCCGGCTGCGGCTGCCCCGGACCAAGCGGGTCAAGGGGTTCGCC
>NZ_JBEXUE010000965.1:0-1246 GCF_040614275.1 Streptosporangium sp. NPDC006013 | reverse complement strand
GCAGATCACGCAGACCAGACCGGCGATGACATGGACGGCCAGCGCCGCCAGGAAGACCGGCCCCGCATTCGGAACCGGGAGACCGAAGACGGTGACAGCGACCGGGCGGTCCTGCTCCGCCGGGTCGAGGCGGTCCGCGGTCCCATACGGATCCGTGTTGAACTGAACATAAGAGCCGATTTCGGCCGCCATACGATGACCGAGCTGTGCCGTTCGGGAAGGCTGTGGACCGGACGCAGCGGCGAGGTCCGCATCCGCTGGGCGGGCGCCGCCCGCGCGGAACCGGTGGACGGGGGCCTGGCCATGTGCCTGGACCTCGGGCCGGGCCAGGCACACGATCTCGTTCTCGAACTGTCAGCCGGAGATCGTACGGACCCGCTGGCCGCGGACGCCCTGTGGGCGGCGACCGAGGACGGCTGGCGGGCAAGCGTGCCGGCCTGCGAGGACACGATCGCGCCGCGGGACGCCCAGCTCGCGTACGCGGTGCTGACCGGCCTGACCAGCCGTACGGGCGGGATGGTCGCGGCGGCGACGACGTCGCTGCCGGAGCGGAGCGGCGCGCACCGCAACTACGACTACCGGTACGCCTGGATTCGTGATCAGTGCTACGCCGGTCAGGCGGTGGCGGCCCACGGCGGCCGGCTCGAACTGCTCGACGCCTCGGTGGCCTTCGTCGCCGAGCGGATCCTCACCGCCCGCGAACAACTGAGACCCGCCTACACGGTGGCCGGCCACCCGGTGCCATCGGAGACACCGGCGCCGCTGCCCGGTTACCCCGGAGGGAAGGTGATCGTCGGTAACCGCGTCACCGGCCAGTTCCAGCTCGACGTCTTCGGCGAGGCGCTGCTGCTGTTCGCCGCGGCTCAGCGGGCGGATCGGCTGCCCCCCGAGGCCGTCCGCGCGGCACGCGCCGCCGTGGCGGCGATCGCCAAGCGCTGGCAGGAGCCGGAGGCCGGCATCTGGGAGATCGACGACCGGCGGTGGACGCACTCCCGGCTGACCTGCGTGGCCGGGCTGCGGGCCTGCTCGGCCCTCGTCCCGGACACCACCGAGACGGCCGGGTGGCTCTCGCTCGCCGAGACGATCCTGGCCGCCACCACCAAGTCCAGCCTGAACATCACGGGCCGCTGGCGGCGTGCCCCCGACGACGACCGCGTCGACGCGTCCCTCCTCCTTCCACCGCTGCGCGGCGCGCTGCCCGGCGATGATCCACGCACCGTCGCGACGCTGGCGGCGGTCCGCGACA
>NZ_JBEXUE010000964.1:0-1250 GCF_040614275.1 Streptosporangium sp. NPDC006013 | reverse complement strand
CGGAGACCCTCGCGTACGAGAGCCTGAGCGAGCACGGTGGCGGTGGTGGTGCCGTCACCCGCGACGTCGTCGGTCTTCTTGGCGACCTCCTTGACCAGTTCGGCGCCGATCTTCTCCCACGGGTCCTCCAGCTCGATCTCCTTGGCGATGGACACACCGTCGTTGGTGATGGTGGGAGCGCCCCATTTCTTCTCCAGCACGACGTTGCGGCCCTTGGGGCCGAGGGTCACCTTGACGGCGTCCGCGAGCTGGTTCATGCCGCGCTCGAGAGCGCGCCGGGCGTTCTCGTCGAAGGCGATCATCTTCGAAGCCATTCCTGCTCCTGCTCTTGATGGGGGTCGTCCGGGACGGCGCCCGCGACGGACGGCCTGCCGGGCGGGTGTGCGACCTGCCCGGCAGGCCTCGCCGTCCCGGCACACGCCCTTGTGGTTGGCGCTCTCCAGGTGTGAGTGCCAGGCGTCTCGTCGCACTCTACCCACAACTTGCGTGCCACGCACATAGTGCGTGCAACGCAACATCGGATAGAGTCGGCACATGAACGACGACGCCCCGGACCTCCGGGCACGCAACAGGCAGGCCACCCGGGAGGCGATCAGCCACGCCGCGCTGCGCCTGGCCATCGAGCAGGGCCCTCACGGGCTGGCCCTGGTGCACGTCCATGACATCGCCACGGCCGCGGGCGTCTCCCCCCGCACCTACAACAACTACTTCTCCAGCAGGGCGGAGGCGATCTGCGCCTTCCAGGCCGACCAGTCCACGCGCGCGGGGCAGGCGCTGCGCTCCCGGCCCGCCGGCGAACCGCTGGACCAGGCCGTCATCGCGGCCGTGATCGAGCTCTACACCAACCCCGAGCCCGACAGGGCCGGCCTACGCATGATCATGTCGACGCCCGAGCTGGAGGGCGAGGCGCTGAAGGCGTTCACCATGGCGGAGGGCCCGCTGGCCGAGGCGATCGCGGCGCGCACCGGCACCAACCCCGGACGCGACCTGTTCCCCGCCGTCACGGCCGCCGCGATCGCCGGCGCCATCCGCGTGGCGGGGCGGCACTGGCTCGAGCCCGGCAACCCCGAATCCTTCGCCACCACCCTGCGCCGCGCCCTGTCCTGCGTCTTCCCCACCGCGCCGCCCCAAGGCCCGCAGGACCGGTGACCAGCACACGCAGGCCCGGCATGTGAGATATCGGTCAGCCGGGCGTTGGCGTGGGACATGCAGACCTCCGGATGTGGTGAAGACAGGCGGGGAGACCGGGG
>NZ_JBEXUE010000963.1:0-1261 GCF_040614275.1 Streptosporangium sp. NPDC006013 | reverse complement strand
GCTCCGCGATGCCATCCGGGCCGACGCCGCGCGGACGCTGCGGCGGCTGCGCGCCGCGGGCATCGAGCGGGTGGTCATGCTCACCGGAGACCGGGCCGAGGTCGCCGAGAGCGTGGGCGTGGTACTCGGCATCGACCGGGTGCTCGCCGAGCAGACCCCCGCGGCCAAGGTCGAGGCGGTACGGCGGGAGGCGACCGGCGCGGTGACCGTGATGGTGGGCGACGGGATCAACGACGCCCCGGCCCTGGCGGCGGCCGACGTCGGAGTGGCGATGGGGGCCCGGGGGTCCGCCGCCTCCACCCAGGCCGCGGACGTGGTGCTCACCACCGACCGCCTGGACCGGCTCGCCGACGCGATGGACGTCGCCCGCCGCTCCCGGCGCATCGCCGTACAGAGCGCGGCCACCGGGATGGCGCTGTCGCTGCTGGCCATGGTGGCGGCCGCGGCCGGCGCCCTGCCGCCCGCGGCCGGCGCCCTCCTGCAGGAGGGCATCGACATCGCGGTGATCCTCAACGCGCTACGGGCGCTGCGTCCCACGCGGGGAACCCGGCCGCTGATGGACTCCGCCACCGAATCCCTGCTGCGCCGCTTCGAGATGGAGCACTCCTCGCTGCGGCCGACCCTGGAACTGATCCGCGAGACGGCCGACGAGCTGGGCAGGATCCCGCCCACGGCGTCACTCGATCGGCTGCGAGAGGTCCAGGCATTCCTCACCGAGCGACTGCTGCCTCACGAACGGGCCGAGGAGCAGCGGCTGTATCCGGCGATGGGGCAGGTGCTGGGCGGCCCGGAGGTCGTGATGACCATGAGCAGGGCGCATGCCGAGATCGAACGCCTGGTACGACGCCTGGGAAGTCACCTCACCCTCATCGAGGCCGACGGGCCACGCCCGGAGCAGCTCGACGACCTGCGCGCCTGCCTCTACGGCCTGTACGCCGTTTTGATCCTCCACTTCGACCAGGAGGAGGAGGCCTACTTCTCCCTGGCCGCCGGTTCGTCGGCGTGACCCGGCTTGCGAAGGCGTGAACGGTGCGCATTCCCTGTCACATCCGATCGCCGCCCTGGTCAGACGAGGCGTGTCGATTTTCACCGGCCCCGATCGACGCACAGCTGGAAACCGGCGAGGATCGGTTCTCTGAGCACCCGAAGGAGATATGACGATGCGATTCCTGATGACCACCAAGGGCGGCGACGCGGCACCCCCGAGCGAGGCGGTCCACGCGGAGATGGCCGCGTTCGTCGAGGAGATGACCCGGGCGGG
>NZ_JBEXUE010000962.1:0-1267 GCF_040614275.1 Streptosporangium sp. NPDC006013 | reverse complement strand
GGCCCGGATCCGCGGGCGGGGGGGGGCGCCCCCCCGCCGCGGCCCCCCGGGGGGGGGGGCGCCGGGGGCCCGACGCCCCCCCCGCGCGCCCGCCCCCCCCGCCCCCCCCCGGCGGGCGCGCGGCCGGCGCCCCCGGCGCCGCACGGCCGCGCTTCGCCCACCGGGCGCCGGTTCCCCTCAGCCGCGCGGGGCCCGGTGATTCTTGATCCAATATTTCGGCATATAGGGAAGAATCTTCTTCCCCCTCCGCGACGACGCGAGGACACATACGGGAGGACCCCAATGAGGCGAACGATCGCCGCCCTGACCGGCGCCACCGTGGCGGCCCTGATGGTTCCCACGCTGGTGACCGTCGCCCCGGCGAGCGCCCAGACCGCTCAGACCACGAAGACCGCCCAGGCCGCGAAGTCCGACCCGGTCTCGGCGCTGAAGCGCCAGTTCAGAACCCACCGGGGCGTGAAGCTCACCGAGAACACGAAGATCGTCGGTGCGGGCAAGAAGCAGCGGGCGATCTTCACCAGGCGCAACGGCGTGCTGGAGTTCGGCAAGTCGGGTCTGGTCGCCTCGGATCTGACCACCAAGTTCAACCTGCCCACCCAGGACGGCGAGTTCAAGGGCCTGTTCACCCCGTCGCGGACGATCTCGCTGAAGAACGTCTCCTACACCTCGGGCGGTTTCTTCACCGACTCCATGCCCGAGGGCAAGAAGTGGCTGCGCGTCCCCGGCGGAGGGCTGGTCCTGGTCAGCCCCGTCCAGCAGATCATCAGCACCGTCGAGCCGGGAACGCTGAAGGCGACCCTGGCCCACACCGGCGCCAGGCGCCCCGGCGGGACCTGGGACGGCACCCGGACCACCGTCCACTCGGGCACGATCACGCTGGGCGAGCTCTTCAAGGTCTCCCCCTCGGTACGCGCGATGCTGGGCACGAAGCCCACCGGCAGGTCCGCCACCCTCCCGGTGACCTGGAAGATCTACATCGGCTCCGACCAGCTGGTCCGCCGGGTCGTGTCGTCGTACACCGAGTCCACCCGGGGCCTCAACAGCACCGAGCTGACCTACGTCAACGACACCCGCTACACCGGCTGGGGCACCAAGGTCACCGTCAAGGCACCGCCCGCCGACCAGGTGGCCGACTTCGACGAGCTCACCGTCGGCGCCGACCAGCCCGAGGAACCGGCCGGATGACCGCCCGCTGCTGCTCGGCTCGATCAAGTCGAACATCGGCCACACCCAGGCGGCCGCGGGTGTCGCCGGTGTGATCAAGATG
>NZ_JBEXUE010000961.1:0-1268 GCF_040614275.1 Streptosporangium sp. NPDC006013 | reverse complement strand
ACAACTCTGTGGCGCTCTGGCCGAGCTGGAGATAGCCAAGCCCGACCTGGTTCAAGGCTCCCAGGGTTTCCGCGAGTTGCCGGGGTTCGGAGAACTGCTCCACAGCCTCGGCGACGGTCAGCTCCAGCACCTGATCGATGGCCAACCCCCGATACCTGATCTCCAAAGCCTCCGGCTTGTAGCGCCGACCCTCGCACGCCTCGCAGACCACCCACACATCCGGCAGGTAGCGCTGCTTGGCGCTGGAGGTCTGGGCGTTCACGAACACCCGCTCCACCTCGGCGAGCGCGCCCCGCAGCGGCTGGCTCGAGGTGTAGGTCACCGAGACCGTCTCCTTCTTGTTCGACATGTCGACGGTCGCCTCGACCTTCTCCTCACCCGTGCCGTACAGCACACAGTGACGGAACTCCTCAGGCAGCGACTGCCACGGCCGGCCGAGGTCCACACCCCGCTTCTCGGCGAGCGCCGGTACGAACGCGTGCTCCCCCGACCGCCACTTCGCGTACCAGGGCGAGGCCCCCTCGAAGAGCGGAAGCTCCGGATGGGTGATGACCAGGTCCTCCTGCGCCTGCCAGCGCCCGCCCACCCCGTGGCAGTCCGCACAGCTCCCTTCCGGCGTATTGCGGTCGAAATGAGCGGTCGTCAGATGCCCGTCCCCACGCTCCGCCGCCGGGTCCGCGCCGATCCCCGGAAGGCGCGAGTACAGCAGCCCCAGATGCCCGTCGATGCCGGTGATCGTCGCGACCGTGGAGCGGGGGTTGCGGTTCAGACGGCGCTGGTCGACCGCGAGCGTCGCGCCGAGTCCCAGGATGCGGTCGACCTTCGGCCGATTGCGCTGGGTGATGTACTGCCGCACGAACGGCGAAAGCCCCTCCAGATACCGCAGCTGGGCCTCGTTGTGCAGGGTGTCGACGGCCAGCGAGGTCTTGCCGCTGCCGCTCACTCCGGTGAAGGCGATGAGCCGCCCCTTGGGGATGCTCACCGACACGTCCCGCAGATTGTTGGTACGAGCCCCCACCACCTCGATGGTCTCGCACCCCATGCTCGCGACGTCCCGTACGAACGCAGTCAACCTTCGTCCACCCTCTCGCAACACAGCGGAACATGGGCGGACAGGCGCCCCCCCATGCCGAACAAACCGATCACGCCACTACGCGGCGGCCGCTCGTCACAATGGCGCTGAGCGGCCGCTTCACCAGATCTCTCAGCACGTGGCCGGTCTCGATGCGGCCCGTGCCGCAGATCAGGACCGGGACACCGCGGTGAGC
>NZ_JBEXUE010000960.1:0-1274 GCF_040614275.1 Streptosporangium sp. NPDC006013 | reverse complement strand
CTCACACACCCCGATCATCTCGGCTCCAGCTCCGCAAAGTATGAAATATCTGGCACATCGATTCGCCGTCGCCGCACCGAGCGGGACGCCCCCACGTCCCGGTGCGGGAAGGCGAAGGTATCCGACGCCCGGCGCGCGAAGGCGAGGAGTCCTCACGTGAGCTTCCCGTCCAGGACCGTCGGCCTGCCGCGCAGGAAGGTCGCCACGACACGGCCGGGCAGGGTAAGGCCCTGGTAGGGGGTGTTGCGGCTCTTGGAAGCGTAGCCCGCCGGGTCGACCGCGGCGCGCACCGCCGGGTCGTAGAGGGTGAGGTTGGCCGGCGCGCCGACCTCGATCGGCTGCCCGTGCCCCCGAAGCCTGCCGATCCTGGCCGGGGCGCAGGACATGCGCTCGGCGACACCGGCCCAGTCGAGCAGCCCCGTCTCCACCATCGCCTCCTGGACCACCGCGAGCGCCGTCTCCAAGCCGATCATGCCCATGGCGGCGGCGGCCCACTCGGTCTCCTTGTCCTCGACCGGATGCGGGGCGTGGTCGGTGGCCACGCAGTCGATCGTGCCGTCGGCCAGAGCCGCGCGCAGCGCCTCGACGTCGGCGCGGGTGCGCAGCGGCGGGTTCACCTTGTAGATCGGGTTGTAGGAGCCGACCGGGGAGTCCTCGACGAGGTCGTCGGTCAGCAGCAGGTGGTGCGGGGTCACCTCGGCGGTGACGTCCCAGCCTTTGGACTTGGCCCAGCGGATGAGCTCCACCGAGCCCGCCGTGGAGACGTGGCAGATGTGCAGGCGCGAGCCGACGTGCGCGGCCAGCAGGCAGTCCCGGGAGATGATCGCCTCCTCGGCGACCGCGGGCCATCCGGTCAGGCCCAGCCTGCCGGAGACCGCGCCCTCGTTCATCTGCGCGCCCTCGGTCAGCCGCGGCTCCTGGGCGTGCTGGGCCACGACGCCGTCAAAGGCCTTGACGTACTCCAGCGCGCGGCGCATGAGCACCGCGTCGGAGACGCACTTGCCGTCGTCGGAGAAGACCCGGACCCGGGCCGCCGAGTCGGCCATCGCGCCGAGTTCGGCCAGGTGCTCGCCGCCCAGGCCGACCGTGACGGCTCCGACGGGCTGCACGTCGCAGTAGCCCGCCTCCTGGCCCAGGCGCCAGACCTGCTCGACGACGCCCGCGGTGTCGGCGACCGGGTCGGTGTTGGCCATGGCCGGGGTCTTGCCGTACTTCTCGGCGATGTCGACGATCACCGGATCGACGAGCACCGCCCCCTGCGCCAGCGGGCTCCA
>NZ_JBEXUE010000959.1:0-1287 GCF_040614275.1 Streptosporangium sp. NPDC006013 | reverse complement strand
GCCCACTCCACGCTTGCCGGCCTGCTTGTCCGTCATGAGACCGCCGGACGTCGAGATGATCGCGACGCCCAGTCCGCCCAGGACTCGGGGCAGGTCGCGGGCGACGATCGCCCACTGCTCATCCGACAGGCTCTCCTCGGCGGGCAGGGAGATGGCGCAGTGCCACACCCAGCCCTGTTCGGGCGCCATCCTGGCGATGACCCGGTGGTCATCGAGCCTGTGCCCCAGCTCCAGGACGCGCTCCCAGTGCTGCGGGGCGTCCAGGCGGGTGCCGTCGGCGACGTCCAGGATCTCGTCGGCGGCAATCACCCGCTGGTCGCGGTGCTCGTTGGCGCGGCCCGGACCGAACAGGTAGCGCATCAGGCCGCCGATGTCGTGGCCGTGCTTGACGGCGATCTTGTTGATCACCGCCCGTCCCCGCCCTGACCCTCGCCCTCGTCTTCGGGCCGCTCGGGAATCAGCTGGGCCAAGACCAGGTCGATCCGGTGGGTGGCCCGGCGCACCGCGTGCATGGTCGCCCCGACTTCGGCGGCCGCCGGGGCCTGGCCGGTGTTGGCCTTGGCCGCCAGCTGGTTGACGTTGTTGCCGATCGCGCTTCTTAACGGCACCCCAACAAAGACGCCTTTCTGTGGAAAAGTGGAGGAATTACGCCTTTTCGAGCCGGCTGGTGAGCGGAAGCAGCACCAGCGGGATCACGACGGCCGCCGTGAGTGCGGCCAGCAACGGCACGCGTTCGCCGGGCGTGAGATGGTGCAGCAGCTGGATGTGGATCACTAGGTGCGGCGCGGCGAACACCAGGTACACGGCGAGCGCCGTACGGGCCATGCTCCGCCGTACGATGAAAAAGCTCACGCCCAGCACCACCGACGTGGCCAGGCTCATCGCGCCGTAGTCCATCATCAGATGCGCGTTGTACGGCATGCGCATCCCCACCCACGGAATGTCGAAGAACGAGCGGGGCAACAACAGCGCCCAACCCCCCACGGCGAACTGCGCCACGGCGAGGAAGGCCAGGCCCGCCCGCAGCCAGGTGAGGGCACTCATGCGGCGAGGAACTGCTCGAAGGTGATGCGGCCGTCGGCGTGCTCAGGGGTGAGATGTCCCCCCTCGCGGTAGCCGCGGATGCCGGCCCCGGGCATCGGCACCGACACCACCGGCCGGCGGCTGGGGCGCGAGCGGGCGTAAGCGCGGGCCAGATCGGCGGCGGGGCGCACCTCGGGCCCGCCCATGTCCGGCGCCAAGAGCGGCAGCCGGCATCCAACCGTGTCCACTGACGACACATGCATG
>NZ_JBEXUE010000958.1:0-1288 GCF_040614275.1 Streptosporangium sp. NPDC006013 | reverse complement strand
GGCACCTGCTACACCGCCGACGAAGTCGTCGAGCTCGCGGAGTTCGCGCACGCGCACGGCCTCTTCCTGCACATGGACAGGCCGCCTACCGCGACGCGCTGCGCCGCCTGCCCGACCATCCCGGCGCCAGGATCAACCTCGGCCTGACCTGGCTGCGCTGGGAGCGCCCACGCGCCCACCACGACCCCGCCTGGCCGGTCGACCCCCGTGAGACGGGCCGGGCCAGGCGCGCCCTGGAGGCGTGGTCGCGGCAGATCCGCATCCTGCTGGCCGTCGCCCTCGTCGCGGTCTGCGCGGCGGAGTTCGGGTTCGGCCTGGCAGGCGTGGCGAGGATCGGTGGCGGGCTGGTGCCGCTCGCCGTCCTGGCGATCACCCTCAGGCAGGCGCACCGGGTCGGGCTCTGGTCGTACGTGCCCGGCATGCTCGCCCGCGACCTCTGGCTCGGCACGTCGATCCTGATCACCCTGGTCGTCGTGGCCGCGTACGTCGCGGTCGTCGCCACCCTCCCAGCGGAGGTCCCACCGCTCCTGGCCGGACCGCCGCCGGACGCCACGGGGGTGCTCTGGGCGGGCCTCGCCGGGCTGGTGCTCCTCAACGGCGCCGTGCTGCTCGTCCTGCGCGTGCTCGTCGATGCCTGGCGCGGGCGGCCGGTCAGGGCGCTGGCCGAGTTCGCCGCGGCCGGTGACGACCGTACGGCCAGGCGGGATGTCAACGTGACCCTCTGGCTGGTGGCGGGCCGGGTCTGGTCGGTGCCGGTGGCGGTCGTGTTGGCGGCGGCGGTCCTGGACGAACGGCGTTGGGTGCTCGCCGCGCTCGCCGTGCCGCTCGTGCTCGGCTGGGCGTACCGCGGGGCCGGTCCCGCCCTGGGCCTCGGCAGGGTGCTGGCAGCGGACCGCGGGCTGGCGGCGGTGCTGGCCCTGTCCGCCGCGGCGGCGCTCCTGCTCGGCATGGCGGCGGCGGTCACCACGCTCGGGCTCGCCCAGGCGGGCGAGTGGGTCTGGCGGGCCGGGACCGTGCTGCCGGCCGTCTCGTCGGCGGTGTTCGCCACGAGGTCGGTGCGGGCGTGGTGGCGGGGTGCGCCGGGTCCCTGGCGCGCCTCACTGGTCATGTGCGACGGCTGCGGCGGCCGCCTGCCCGGCGATGCCTCCCCGCCGGTGGGGCTCAGCGGGGAGGTGCGCGTGGCCTTCACCCACGCGCCGGTCCGGGCGCGCTGGTGGCCTCGTGCATGGCACGGAGCAGCATCGACCGCACGTGGGAGCCGCGGAGCGCCTCTCCGGCCCAGTGGGTC
>NZ_JBEXUE010000957.1:0-1293 GCF_040614275.1 Streptosporangium sp. NPDC006013 | reverse complement strand
GCCGGGCGGTCCCGTCCGGACCCGGAGGTGAGCGTGCCCTGACCGCCTACCGGCGGTCTCGCAGGGATTCCAGCAGGCGCGACAACTCCTCGGTGACGGCCGGGAGGTCACCGGGATCCGTCGAGCGGGCCAGCCACAGGGCCGCCTCGTTCATCGCGCCGGACAGCAGCCGGGCCAACGGCTCCACGGGCCGGCGGGCGATGACCCCCGCCTCGATCAGCATGACGAGCGCCTCGGTGAGGTGCCGCGCCGAGGACGCCTCGTCCATGGCCCGCCACTCGTTCCAGCCGAGCACCGCGGGGCCGTCGACGAGCATGATCCGCTGTATGTCGGGGTCGCGGCTCACCGCGAGGAAGGCCCGGCATCCCGCGACCAGCTGCTCCCACGGGTCGTCGTGCGCGTCCGCCGCCGCCGAGACCCGCTCGCCCACCTCCCGCTGCACCTGCTCGACGACCGCGTGGAATAGGGCGGCCTTGCTGTCGAAGTGGTGGTAGAGCGCGCCCTTGGTCACGGCCGCCGCCCTGACGATCTGCGCCAGGCTCACCGCGGCGTACCCGTGCCGCGCGAACAGCGTCCTGGCCTCCGTCACCAGCGTGCGCCTGGTCTCCAGTCGTTGCCGTACCCGATCCATCGCGGCCTCCATCATTGGCATACCGATGGTATGTTAACCTCACATACCGACGGTATGCGAATATGTCGAAAGGAGGGGGCTGTGTCCCTCACCAAGTCCCTCACCAAGTCCCTCACCAGCTTCTACCCGGTCGTCTGCACCGATCGGATCACCGAGTCCCGTGACTTCTACCAGCGGTTCTTCGGCTTCGAGACGGTGTTCGAGGCGGACTGGTACGTGAGCCTGCGACGGCCGGAGCCGCCGCACTACGAGCTGGCGCTCGTCGACCACGACCATCCGACCGTGCCGGAGAAGTACCGCTCGGCGGTGCGAGGACTGATCCTCAACTTCGAGGTGGCCGACGTCGACGCCGAGCACGACAGGCTGGTACGACGGGCGGGGCTCCCGGTCGAGCTGACGCTGCGTACCGAGGAGTTCGGGCAGCGGCACTTCATCGTGGCCGCGCCCGACGGCGTGCTCATCGACGTGATCACCCCGACCGAGCCGTCCGCCGCCTACGCCGGACAGTACGCCGCTCCGTGACCCGGTGCGGCTCCGGCTGTTCCGGTCTCTCCGAGGACCAAGCGGTTCAGCCCCGGCCCAGCCACCTGCCGAGGCGCTGGGCCGGGGCGCTGGGCCGGGGCCTCGATCAACCGGTGGGTCAGGTAGCAGAGCGGCAGCAG
>NZ_JBEXUE010000956.1:0-1304 GCF_040614275.1 Streptosporangium sp. NPDC006013 | reverse complement strand
GGTGCGGATGGCGCCCGGCACCGAGGGGATGCTGCGCCACACGGTGGGCGCCGAGGTCGCCGAGGCCGCGCTCGCCGCCGCGGGCCCGCCCGACGAGCGCGGCTGGGTGGTGCTGCGCCTGCCGACCGAGTCCGTCAGGCACGCCCACTGGCTGCTGCTGCGCCTGGGGGCGGACATCGAGGTGCTGGAGCCGCCCGAGTTGCGCGAGCGGATGGCCGCCACCGTCGCCGGCCTGGCCACGCTTTACGGCACGAGTCCCGGCTGAACGTTCGCCTGACCGGCCGGGCGCTGCCGGGAGGTGCGCTCACGCGTCGCGCAGCCGCAGGAACCGCTGCCGGTCCGGGTCGCTGATCATGAAGGGAGGCACCGAGAGAACGTAGAGCAGGCCGAACACGACGCCGATGGCGGCGGCGGTTGCCTTGGGTGACTCTTGGTAGTCGGCCATTGACCGATCCCGCATGGTGCCGACGAGTTCACCGGTCTGTTCAACCACTGCGTCTTTCGTAGGCGTGGCAACTCAGGATGTCGGTGATGCGATGCCGTGGCCGGCTGTGGTTCTGGTGAACCGGCGGGCGAGGTGTTCGAAGGCGCCGGTGAGTTCGTCGGGGCCGATGACTTCGATGTCGGCGTCGTAGCGGGCGATGGCGGCGGCGAGGCTGGGCCAGGACCAGGATCCGAGGGTGAGCCTGCAGCGGTAGGGGCTGGTCTCCTCGACGAGTCCGTCGCGGGTGTAGAGGGCCACGGTGGCGGCGGGCAGGTCGAGGATCACTGTGCCTTGGCAGGGCCAGTTGCCCGAGGCGTCGCCAGAGCCGCGGAACGTGCTGGTGACGAAGGTGGCGGCGTCTCCTCCGGGCAGTACGCGTGGAGTGAACCGGGGCCCGTTGGGGGTGCGCGGGGTGATCCGGTCGGCGCGGAAGGTGCGCCAGTCGTCGCGGTCGAGGTCCCAGGCGATGAGGTACCAGCGTCCGTCCCAGGTGATGACGTGGTGGGGTTCGACGCGGCGCGGGGGTTTGTCCGTGACCTCGGCACCGTAGTCGAAGCGCAGGATCTCGCGGGCGTGGACGGCGGCGCTGATAGTCAGGAGCACGTCGCCGTCGACCGGGGTGGCCGGCCGGGTGATGGGTCGTTCAACGGCGGTGACGCGCAGCGCGTTGATGCGGTGCCGGAGTCGGGAGGGCATGACCTGCCGGATGGTGTTCAGTGCCCGTTCGGCGGGTTCGGCGAGGCCGTTGCCGGGGTTGGTGGCGGCGATCTGCAGGGCGATGGTGAGGGCGACGGCCTGTTCGTCGTCGAACAGCAGCGGG
>NZ_JBEXUE010000955.1:0-1304 GCF_040614275.1 Streptosporangium sp. NPDC006013 | reverse complement strand
GGTGGGCCGCTCCTTCACGTCTGTGGCCCCGTCTCAGTAGTGGCGGTAACGGGAACTCCGGCCGACCGGCCGGCCGATCGTCCTGCCCACGTGGAATCCGCCGGGCAGGTTGACGGTGACGTGTTTGCGGCCGTCGGGAGTTCTCGCGACGTGGAATCTGCGATTGCCGAAGCCGTGGCCGACCCCTCGTGGAGACAGGTCGATCCGGAAGGGACCGATTTTGATCGACTTTCTGTATCCCCAGCCCATTGTTCTCTCCCCGAACCTCGTGCCGTGTCAGAAGAACGACCGGAGTTCGCGAACGGTTCCCGGGAAACGCCCGTCAGCGACGCGCACCGCCGCCGAGCGTCTTGCGCCAGTGGAAACCGCCGGGCAGGTTGACGCTCAGCGTGCGGCGCCCGTCTGCCGTCTTGGTGACTCTGAAGGCACGGTTTCCCCAGCTGTGACCCACTCCACTCCGCGAAAGGTTAAGACGGAACGGACCGAACTTCATGGATTTCCGGTATCCCCAGCCCATTACTCCTCCTCAGGCGTGCTTCACGGAGATTCAGCTACCCGGCAGGCGCCGTACAAACATGCTCGAAAGCGGGTTTGAATCTCATCTCATGAACACGGGGGCCGTGGCCAGGCATCGATACCGGGCCGACCGGCCCGTCACTCCGGGAAATCCTTACTCCGGGAAAGCGGCCATCGGTGAAAGTCACTCGGCGGCGGTCGCCGTGGAGGTGGTGGTGGGTGAGGTGCTGGGGGAGGTGGCGGGCGCGGGCGGCATGCCGGGGAAGGTGTCGATCTCCGGGCGCAGGTTGTAGGAGCGGGTGACGCACTCCTGCATGGCCAGCGCGGCCATCTTGCGCAGTGCCGTGTCGGCGGAGGCCGCCAGCTCCAGGTAGGCGCCGGTCACCCTCCGCTCGACCAGCACGGCCAGCTCCACCGCCTGCGCCGCCGTGGACGGCGTGACCGGGAGCTCGTAGACCGCGGTCGGCTCGGCCGGGGTGCCGCCCATCTTGACGATCATGGCGCGGAGCTGGTCACGGCGGGCGCGGTGGGCGTTGTAGGCCGCCGTCATCTCGGTGCGCAGCCTCCCCGTGCTCCTGGCCCCGATGACCCCGTACGCGTACACGGCGGCGTGCTCGGCCGCCAGCGCCGCGCCGAGTCCCTGGTCGGCCCTCACAGCGATCTCGACAGGGCCAGGGCGTGCGCGGCCTCGCAGGTCCAGATGTGCCGCCAGCTCATCCGCCGTACCAGCCTGGCGTCGGGAGGAAAGCCGTGCGCGGTCCCGGCCGCCGACCAGACCACCCGCAACG
>NZ_JBEXUE010000954.1:0-1306 GCF_040614275.1 Streptosporangium sp. NPDC006013 | reverse complement strand
GGTCCACTTCTGGTTGGCGTTGCCGCTGCACTCCCAGATCTGCAGGCGGGTGCCGTTGGCGCTGGACTGGCCGGTGGCGTCCAGGCACTTGTTGGCGGCGGGGTTCACCAGGTCGTTCGCGGCGCTGTGGACCCACTGCTGGGCGGCGGTGCCGTTGCAGTCGTAGAGCTGGATCTGCGTTCCGTTGGCGGTGCCGGCGGCGGTGACGTCCAGGCACTTGCCCAGCGCCCTGATGGTGCCGTCGCCGTTACGGGTCCACTGCTGGGCGGCGGTGCCGTTGCAGTCGTAGAGCTGGACGGCGGTGCCGTTGGCACTGCTGGCGGCGGCGACGTCGACGCACTTGCCGCCGATGCCGGTGATCTGCCCGGTGGCGGCGGCGGCCGGTGACGCGACCGTCACACCGGCGAGGGCGAGGGCGACGACGGTGAGCATCCCGCCGAGGGTGGTCGGGAGCGGCGTGCGACGGCGCCGGGGAGGCGACTGTCTGGCGGCCATACGCGGATTTCCTTCCGTCTTGGGGGGCGTGCGGGGGGCCGGACATGACGAGCGTGCTTTTGCGAGTGGCCGTACGCGACCCGGTGGGCCTGACGTGTGGCGGCGCGCCGCTCGGCGTGCCCTGAGGTCCTGCCGCGACGGATACGGCAGGGGAAGGCGAGGTCTTGCCCGGATGGGGAGCGGTCGGCGCGCCTCGCATCCGCCAACGCCCCGCGTTGGAGAGAGCGAGTCATGGGGGGTCCCTTCAAGGCAAGGTCTCGCTTGCCCGGGACCCTAGGTCAGACTTCGTTCTCCAGTCAATACAAGAGGTAAAAAAAGCCGCACAGCCCGGCTCGCCCGCCCGTGCGAAGCGCTGTGATCTGTGCGGAGGCGCGAGGCGGCGACCTGCGGAGGGGACCGTTCCAGGAAGCGGTCCCTGTCAGGGGAGTCCGTCAGAGCGCCCGCGATCCGCTGACGGCGCGCGCGGGGATCGTGCGGCGTCGGCGGCCCCGTTCGCGGAGGCCACCGGGCCTGTCCCCGTCGTGGTTCCGTGCGGCACCGGCGGCCTCCTTCCCGGAAGCCGCCGACGCCGAGGGTTTCTTACCCGCCGTCCGGATCATCCGGCACGGATCAGGGGCGACCGCCGGAGCCGTCGAGCCCGGCGCGGCGCAGGGCGTCGGCCATCGCGCCGCTCGGCGCGTTACGCTGCCGGCCCCCGCGGTCCTGCCGCTGCCGGTCACCGCATATAGCTGCAACAGAAGTCAGCCAAAAGATTCTTTTCCAAGCTCCGCGCCATGCTCATGGTCGCAGTGAAACAACAGCGCACTGCGAC
>NZ_JBEXUE010000953.1:0-1315 GCF_040614275.1 Streptosporangium sp. NPDC006013 | reverse complement strand
CGGCCGAGGCCAGCACGTGGCCCGTCCCGTCCAGCACCGCCACGCCCACGTCGAGCAGCCCCGCCACCTCGGCCGTCACCTCGCGCAGCCCGCCCCCGGCGAGCACCACCTGGACCAGCGCCCGGTGCGCCTCCTCCGCCCTGGCCAGCACGACGGCCTGGCGGTTGAGGATGTCGGTCAGCACCTGGTTGAGGATGTCGTCGAAACCGACGTCGTCGGGAAGCTGGATCAGCGGGAAGCCCAGCCGGTCGGCCTGCTCCACCATCTCCTCCGGCAACTCGTCGAGGTAGCGGCCGAGCTTGATGGCCAGCGCGGCCAGACCGCGCTCGTCGAGGTCGGCCACCAGCCTGCCGAGCGACTGGGGGGTGTTGCGCAGCGGGTAGCCGGTGGTGAGCAGCAGCTCGTGCGGCTTGACCCAGGCCAGGACGTCGGGCACCTCCATCACGTTGAGCCGCTGCACCACCCGGTCCAGGCCCCGCTCTCCCGCGATCAGCCGGGCTCCCGCCAGCGTCGAGACGCCGAGGACCTCGCCGACGGCGACTCCGTGAATGATCGTTCCGGTGCTCGCCGGCCGTACGGGAGGTTCCATGAGGCGATTGTGACCGATAGACCCGTCTGTCAGGAAGAGCCAACCTTTGGGCTGACTGTTGGCAGCTTTATCCGTACGGCCTGCGTCCACGCCCGTTCTACCGTACGGCTCAATGGATGGGGGAGTCCGTGAGCGAGCGAACCGCTGGAGAGAGCACCTTCACACCCACGGGGCCTGCCGAGGAGCGCTCATGAGCGTTGGAACGCGCCCAAAGGCGCGGCACGTGCACGTGCGGACACATGGCACCGGCGCGGCCAGCACGACCCTGCGCCAGGTACTGGAGGCGCCTCGCCGCCCGGCGCGGGTGCTGGCGGCCTTCCCCGCCGGCGTCTACCTTGAGGTACGCACCGAGCTGGAACCGCAGGTCATCGCGGTGGTGACCGGGCAGGCCACCCGCCTGCCCAACGCCATGGTGGTCACCGACCCGATGCCTCAGGTCGCGGTGGGTGACGAGGCGTGCGTCGGCGACGGCTCGATCGACGTCGGGCGGCTCAGCCTGCGGGCCCATCGCTGGTGGAACCCGGCCCCGCCACTCGGCACCGTGAAGGTGGCGGAGCTGATCCGCTCGCTGCCCGCGATGGCCGAGCTGTGCGAGCGGTCTCCGAGGCGGTCGGGGCTGGAGGGCAACGGCGCTGGCCTGCTGAGCCTCGCGGGCGAGGCGGTGGCTGTCGGCCTGCTCGCGGAGCTCGGCGGCCCTCTGGGTGATCATCTGGAGCTGAAGCTCGG
>NZ_JBEXUE010000952.1:0-1316 GCF_040614275.1 Streptosporangium sp. NPDC006013 | reverse complement strand
CCGGCCGAGGGAGTTCATGTCCCGGCGCAGCGCCCGGGCGACCGCGGCCTTGCCGGTCCACTCGCCGACGCCGGGCTCGATGGTCAGCCGGACGTCCTCACGCAGCAGGTCGACCAGGGCCTGCGGGTCGGCCCGTTCGTGCGCGGCGATGTACCGCTCCAGCAGCTCGCGCTGCGCCGGGTCCGGTTCGCCGGCGGGTGACCACTCCAGGCGACCGCCCGGCCACCGCTCGCGCAGCGTCGCCCGGGCCCGCTGCAGGGCGCTGTTGACCGCCGGCGTGGTCGTGTCGAGCAGCGCCGCGGCCTCGCTCGCCGGCCAGGACAGCACGTCGCGCAGGATGAGCACGGCCCGCTGGCGGGGCGGCAGCAGCTGGATCGCGGCGAGGAACGCCAGGGAGATCGTCTCGCGGCCGACGGCCATCGCGTCGGGGCCGGGGCGCTCGTCGAGCAGTTGGTCCGGGTACGGCTGCGGCGGCGGGGTCGTGCGCCGCAGGGTGTCCAGGCACGCGTTCGTGGCGATGCGGTACAGCCAGGTCCGGGCGCTGGACCGCTCCTCGAACGTGTCCCTGGACCGCCACGCCCGCAGGAACACCTCCTGCACGTGGTCCTCGGCCGCGTCGAACGATCCGAGCATCCGGTAACAATGGACCTGCAGTTCGCGGTGGTAGCGGCGGGTCAGGTCCGCGAACCTCGTGGCGTCCACAGCAACGTTCATACCTGTACCGACGAAAAAAGTCGGCCGAATCATCGGCGACATTCCGGCCGGAGTGCGTCTACCTGGGCATGACAATCGTTGAGGTGGACATCTCGATGTCGGTGGACGGCTTCGTCACCGGTCCCGACCTGGACACATGGCCCGGTTTCGGCAAGGGCGGCGAGCGGCTGCACGCGTGGCTTGAACACGCCGAGGGGCGGCGGCTGAGCGAGGCGACGTTCGCCGCGTCCGGCGCCGTCGTGACAAGCCGGTCGGTGTACGAGGCGACCGGCGGCTGGGGCGACGACGGCTTCTACCGGATGCCGGTCTTCGTGGTGACCCACCGGCCGCACGAGGCGGTGCGCAAGGGCGACACCACGTTCACGTTCGTGACCGGCGGGGTCGCCGCCGCGATCGAAGCGGCCGCGGCCGCCGCCGGCGACAGGCGGGTCCACGTGATGGGCGGTGCGTCCATCGTCCAGCAGGCGCTGCGGACCGGCCTGGTCGATCATCTGCGGCTGCACATCGTCCCGCTGCTGCTGGGGTCCGGCACCGTCCCGGTGGCGGGCGCCGGCCCCCCCCCGGTACCAAAGGAAACCCGGGTAACACCCCCCGCCCCCCCC
>NZ_JBEXUE010000951.1:0-1317 GCF_040614275.1 Streptosporangium sp. NPDC006013 | reverse complement strand
CGTCCACGTGCAGCGTCTTGGGCAGCACCCCATGCCGCATGGCCAGCACCATCTTGATCACACCCGCCACACCCGCGGCGGCCTGCGTGTGACCGATGTTCGACTTGATCGAGCCCAGCAGCAACGGCCGGTCGGCTTCACGGTTCTGGCCGTAGATGGCCAGCAGCGCCTGGGCCTCGATCGGGTCACCCAGCCTGGTGCCGGTGCCGTGCGCCTCCACCGCGTCCACCTCGGCGGGAGTCAGCCCGGCGCCAGCCAGTGCCTGGCGGATCACCCGCTGCTGCGAGGGACCGTTCGGCGCGGTCAACCCATTGGACGCGCCGTCCTGGTTGATCGCCGAACCACGCACCACCGCGAGCACCTGATGACCGTTGCGGCGGGCGTCCGACAGCCGCTCCAGCACCAGCACGCCCACACCCTCGGACCAGCCGGTACCGTCCGCGGTGTCGGAGAACGCCTTGCACCGCCCATCGGGCGCCATCCCGCCCTCCACGCCGAGGCCGAAGAACCCGAACGGGGTGGCTATCACCTTGACACCGCCTGCCAGCGCCAGGCTGCACTCGCGCGAACGCAGCGCCTGCGCCGCCAGGTGTATGGCGACCAAGGACGACGAGCACGCGGTGTCGATCGTCATCGTCGGGCCTTCCAAGCCCAGGGCGTAGGACAGGCGGCCCGACAGCACGCTGGCCGCCGTACCGGTGAGGACGTACTGCCTCAACTCTTCCCCGGCTTCCAGAAACAGATTCCCGTAGTCCTGGCCATTGGTGCCCACGAACACCCCGGTGTGGCTACCTCTCAGCGAGAGCGGGTCGATCCCGGCCCGCTCGATCGCCTCCCACGCCCCTTCCAGCAGCAGGCGCTGCTGCGGGTCCATCGCCAGCGCCTCACCCGGCGTGATCCTGAAGAACCCTGGATCGAACCCCGCCACATCGGACAAGAACCCGCCCTGACACTCCAGGCCCAGCATCGATACCGTCTCCACATCCCAGCCCCGATCGACCGGGTATGTAGAGATCGCGTCCTGTCCCTCGATCAGCAACCGCCACAGATCCTCAGGAGAGGCGACTCCACCTGGAAAGCGGCATGCCATCGACACGATGGCGATCGGCTCATGCCTGCCCGACTCCACCTCTTCGAGCCGTCGACGGGTCTCGTGCAAATCGGCGGTGACCCACTTCAGATACTCGACGAGCTTCCGGTCTTCGGACATGAGAGTGACCCTTCACATTGTTCAGACGCGGGCTCGAATCACAGATCTTTCGAGCGGCCCAGTTCGTTGTCGATGAAGCTGAGGATTTCCTCGGTACTCGCCGAGTC
>NZ_JBEXUE010000950.1:0-1328 GCF_040614275.1 Streptosporangium sp. NPDC006013 | reverse complement strand
CTCTCCTCCGCGGAGTCCTTCGGGCCTCGTGCGAGGAAACCGTCCCTGAAGGCGTTGAAGGTGTCCTGCTTGGAGAAGTTCTCCGCCCCGCGTGCGAATCGGACGGTCGGGACGGAGGCGGTCCAGCGCGGTGGCGTCGAGGTCACCGGCGACCGTCTCTGCGTACCCGACGCCACGGATCCACCCGTGCTCGTCGGGGACGGCCGCGGCCAGTGCGGCGGCCAGCGCGGCGGGCCCGGTCACCTCGGGAGGACCGCAACGCACCGAGGTGCCCCAGGCGGCGAGCGCGTGCAGGTGCAGGTGGTGGTCGCAGAGCCCGGGCAGCAGCGCGCCGCCCCGGCAGTCGTACCAGGCCTCTCCCGGCCGGCGGCCGAGGGCGGTGCCCACCTCGACGACGTGGCCGTCTTCGACGCGGACGTCGACCCCGGTGCGCCCGTCGAGTTCGGCGCCGCGCAGCAGCAGACCGGTCACCGGGACACGACGCCCAGCTCGCGCAGCACCTCGGCGGTGTGCTCCCCGCTCCGGGGAGCCCTCCCAGACACCAGCCGCCGCAGCGGGACGGCGACGTCGACCGGGCCGGAGGAGGCGTCGACGACCCAGCCGCCGTTCCGCGACCGGGCGGCCACCGAGCTCGGGGGCGTTTCCGCGACGGGATCCAGCGTGGCGGCGACCACGTCGGACATGGAGACGTCCCACAGCGCGCCCGAGCCGTCCGGCGGCGCCGTCGCGGCGAGGACGGCGGCGGTCAGGCCGGTGAGCGGGTCGGCGATCGCGTCACCGCAGAACAACGGGGTCCCGTCGGCGTCATGGGCGACCAGGCCGCTCGCCGCGGCGACGTCGTCACCGAAGCCGACCCGGTCGCTCCCGCGCCCGTACGCGGTGATCGAGATCCAGACGGTGCCGGCGGCGACCGCGGCCTCGGCGTCGAGCCCGAAACCGGCCAGCGCGCGGGGCCTGGACGCCTCGATGACGATGTCGGCGGCGTCGACCAGGGCGGCCATGGCATGCCGCCCGGAGGGGGTGCGGGGGTCGAGCACGACCGAGCGGTGCCCGGCGTGCAGCAGCCGGTAGAACGCGGCGTTCCCGCCCCGGGCGCCGTCCGGCCGCCACGGCGTCTCCACCTTGACGACCCGGGCACCGGCCAGGCCGAGCAGGTGGGCGCAGAGCGGGCCCGCCCACAGTGCGCTGAAGTCCACGACCAGCAGACCGTCCGGCGGCCGGGGCGTCACCGGCGCGGGCGGGGTGAGCGGGGCGGGCGGAACGGCCCGGTGCCGGACCGGGCCTGCGGCGACGCCGAGGAGCGCCGCCCGCTCGGCGAGCTCGGCACC
>NZ_JBEXUE010000949.1:0-1332 GCF_040614275.1 Streptosporangium sp. NPDC006013 | reverse complement strand
GGTGAGATCGCGTTCGCCGAGGCATGCCCCAGCACGGCGGCCACCTGCCCGAGCACCAGCGTGGACACCGCCTCGCCGAGTGCCTCTCCCGACAAGGCACCCAGTGCGCCGGAGGTGGCGGAGGTGGCGGCCGCCTGTCGCATGGGGGCGGGCACCAGAGCGCGGAAGAGCGCCGGGATGCGGCTTTGTGCCCGTAGTGCGGCCCGGTCCAGCCGCGCCGCCACCACCACCGGCTCCCGGCTCGTCATGGCGGCGTCGAGGAAGGCGAGTCCCTGCTCGGCGGACAGTGGTCGCAGCCCGGCCCGGGCCATGCGCCGCATGTCGGTCTCGGTGAGGGCGCTGGTCATCCCGGTGTCCTGCTGCCAGGGCCCCCACCCGATCGACAGGCCCGCCAGCCCCTGAGCGGCGCGCTGCCGTACCAGGGCGTCGAGGAGGGCGTTGGCCGCGGTGTAGCTCGCCTGGCCGCCGTTGCCGAGCGTCGCGGTCACCGAGGAGAACACCACGAACGCGGTCAGGCCGAGGTCGCGGGTGAGTTCGTGCAGGTGCCAGGCGCCGTCCGCCTTAGGCCGCAGCACGGCGTCGATCCGCTCGGGTGTCAGCGCGCCGATCGGCCCGTCGTCGAGCACGCCGGCGGCGTGCACCACCCCGGTGAGCGGGTGCTGCGGGGCGATTGCGGCGATCAGCTCGGCCAGGGCACCGCGGTCGGACACGTCACAGGCGACGGCCGTGACCTCGGCGCCCTGGGCGGTCAGCTCCGCCACCAGTTCCGCGGCGCCCTCGGTGTCCGGGCCGCGACGGCCGACCAGCATCAGGTGACGTACGCCGTGCTCGGTCACCAGGTGGCGGGCGACGAGCGCGCCGATCCCGCCCAGACCGCCGGTGACGAGCACGGTGCCATCGGTATCCCGGAAGGTGGTCGGCGCCGGCGAGGCAGCACGGTCATCGTCGACGTCATCGTCGACTCCGATGAGCCGCGGCACCCGGGGCAGGCCATCGCGTATCGCGAGCTGCGGCTCCGCGGAATCGAGCGCCGCGACCAGCGTCTCGCCACTCACCCGCTCGACATCAACATCAAGCAGGACGAACCGCCCCGGGTTCTCCACCTGCGCCGAGCGCACCAGGCCCCAGACCGCCGCCGCGACGGGGTCGGGTGCGGTCTCGGCATCGGTGGCCACCGCTCCACGGGTCACGAAGATCACCGGGCCGTCGGCGTGCTCGTCGCGCCCGCTCTCCCGCACGCTGCGGTTCTTCCAGCTCGGACAGATCTGCGCGCAGGACGCCAGCTGTGAGCGGACCGTGGCGATGCTCTTCGCCAACGAGGCGTGGGCCTAC
>NZ_JBEXUE010000948.1:0-1340 GCF_040614275.1 Streptosporangium sp. NPDC006013 | reverse complement strand
GGACGGCCTTCGCGCCAGTCGCCTCGGCGAGCGTGCCCGCCTCCTCGACCAGGGCGAGCGCGTCGTCGCACGCAGGCCGCCGCGGGTGTGGCGGGTGTGATCAAGATGGTGCTGGCCATGCGGCATGGGGTGCTGCCCAAGACGCTGCACGTGGACGCGCCCTCGTCGCAGGTGGACTGGTCGGCGGGCGCGGTGGAACTGCTGACCGAGCAGGCCGAGTGGCCGAAGACCGGTCGTCCGCGCCGGGCGGGGGTGTCGTCGTTCGGGATCAGCGGCACCAACGTCCACCTGATCATCGAGCAGGAGCCGGAGGTGGCGCAGGCCGAGCCAGGGGTGCGGGACCGGACGCCGGCGGCGGGTCTGGTGCCCTGGGTGCTGTCCGCCAGAAGTGACGAGGCGCTGCGTGAGCAGGCGCGACGGCTGGCGGCGCAGGTGAGTGCGCACCGCGAGCCGGACCGGGTGGATATGGGCTTCTCGCTGGTCACGACGCGGTCGGCGTTCGAGCATCGGGCGGTGGTGCTGGCCGGCGATCGTGATGGTGCGCTGGCCGGTCTGCGGGCTGTTGCCGAGGACCTGCCGGATGCGGGTGTGGTGCGAGGGGTGGCCGGGGCGGAGCCGCGGCTGGCGGTGTTGTTCACCGGTCAGGGGAGTCAGCGGGCGGGGATGGGCCGCGAGCTGTATGCGCGGTTCCCGGTGTTCGCGGAGGCGTTGGATGAAGTGTTCGCCGAGCTTGAGCCGCTGCTGGAGAAGTTCGACCGGGAGCCGGCCTGGGGGGCGGACAGCGAGTCGGCTGAGCGGGCGGGGCGTTACCGGGGTTGTTCGTTACGGGAGGTGTTGTTCGCCGAGCCGGGCAGTGAGCCGGCGGGGTTGCTGGATCGGACGGGGTGGGCGCAGCCGGCGTTGTTCGCGGTGGAGACGGCGTTGTTCCGGTTGGTGTCGTCGTGGGGGGTGCGGCCACGTGTGCTGGCGGGGCATTCGATCGGGGAGATCGCGGCGGCGCATGTGGCGGGGGTGTTGTCGCTGGCCGATGCGTGTGCGCTGGTGGCGGGCCGGGCGCGGTTGATGCAGGCGTTGCCGTCGGGTGGGGCGATGGTGGCGGTGCGGACCTCCGAGGAGGAGGTCGCCGCTCTACTGGCGGGGCATGAGGGTGAGGTGTCGATCGCGGCGGTGAACGGCCCGGCCTCGGTGGTGATTTCCGGCGTGGAGGAGCCGGTGCTCGGGGTCGCCGCGGTGCTGGAGGAGCGGGGGGTGCGGACGAAGCGGTTGCGGGTGTCGCACGCGTTCCATTCGCCGTTGATGGATCCGATGCTGGAGGACTTCCGCGCCCTGGTCCGCACGCT
>NZ_JBEXUE010000947.1:0-1344 GCF_040614275.1 Streptosporangium sp. NPDC006013 | reverse complement strand
GCAAATGGAACACGAGGCCCTGAGCAACCTGCAAGCCGAGCTGTTCCAAGTCCGCGTCGCACTCAACCAGCTCCGCGCCGAAGTCGCCCGTCACCCCCAGCACTCCCCATGATCGAGCAGGCCTTCCAGCCGCGCCGCGTACGGCCGCCAGTCCAGCCCCCTGTCCTCCGCCCAGCCATCGTCGTGGCAGGTCCGCAGGTGGCGCGCGCCGGCGTCGCCGATCACGGTCACCACGTCGCCCCGGACACCCTGGGCGCGCATCCGCGTGACGAGTTCCAGCGCACCCCACAGGTTCGTGCCCGTGGCACCGCCGACCGTCAGCCCGGTCTCCCGGCGCACCCGGCGGGCGGCGGCCACACTGGCGGCGTCCGGCACCGGCACCACCAGGTCGACGAGATCGGGGACGAACCCCGGCTCCATCCTCGGCCGGCCGATCCCCTCGATCCGGGACGGCATCCCGGTGCCGTAGTCGGCGGCGCCGCTCGCCCAGCCGGGGAAGTAGGCGGAGTTCTCCGGATCGACCACGGCCAGCCGACCCGGCAGCTCATGGGCACGCAGGTGACGGCCGACGGCGGCGGACGTGGCGCCGGTGCCCGCGCCGACCACCACCCACCGGGGGCACTCCCCCACCTGCCCGAACAGCTCCTCGGCCAGACTCCCCCCGTGCCAGTCGACGGCCGCGGCCGAGACGTAGTGGTCCAGGTAGTGGCCACCGACCTGATCGGCCAGTTCCCTGGCCTCGCCGTAGACGGCCAGGGGCGGATCGACGAACCGGCACGTCCCGCCCAGCCGTTCGACGCCCTCCCCCGAGGACCTCCCGGGCATCACCGCGACGTACGGCAGGCCGAGCATCCGGGCGAAGTAGGCCTGGGCGACCGCCATCGCACCCCCGGTGGCCTCCACCACCGTGGTGCCCTCCGCGATCCGGCCCGAGGCGATCGCCTGGCGGAACAGGGCACGCGCCAGCCGATGTTTGAGACTCCCCGTCGGCTGCGCCGACTCGTCCTTCATCCACAGCCGCATCTCCCACCCGGCGGGCAACGGGAACCGGCGCAGCGGCGTGCAGCCCGCCCGCTCCATCTCGTCATCCAGCCGTACGATCGCCTCCGCCGCCCACGCACTGATCATCCGGGCAATCTACCGCCGGGGGACCAGCGGGAGCGCGTAGTCGGCCGTGCGGTGCGCTATCTCGAACCCGGCGCGGGTGTAGATGCCGAAAGCCCCGGTCGGGTTGTCCGCGTCCACCCCCAGCCCGGCCTTGTCGTACCCCTGCGCGCGGACCAAGCCCGTAGACGTCGACCGCCTGCTGGAACGGCTACGCGGCTGGCTGACCAGGGGCAAGCC
>NZ_JBEXUE010000946.1:0-1355 GCF_040614275.1 Streptosporangium sp. NPDC006013 | reverse complement strand
CATCGGAACTGTGATTCTTAACCTGCGGCCCGGTTGGGCCTGCCACGCTCGATGTCGGCACTTGGTATGACCCACATTCGGAACTGGCGCCCGATATAAGGCTGCCTTGTTTTCGAGATGTCTACCGGGTGTCGGCATCGGCCTGGCCCACCCCGTTGGCTTGATCAGCAGCTCGTCCGCCGCTCGCGGCGTGACTCGTCACAGTTTTGCCGCGCGGTGATCCCATCCAGGCCGGCACCGGCCGCACTCGCCTCTGGAAGGGATGTAACCGCATGTCCATGCTGGCAGAACAGGTCGATGGCGTCATCGGCGTCGACACCCACCGCGACACCCTGGCCGCCGCTGCGGTCAGTGCACTGGGAGCCGTCCTCGCCCACGCTGAGGCGGCCACCGACGCCCACGGCTACCTCCAGCTCCTGGAGTTCGCCCGAAAGCACGTCCCAGGCCGACGCTGCTGGGCTCTCGAAGGAACCGGTAGCTACGGCGCGGGCCTGGCCGCATTCCTGCAGGCCTGCGGCGAAAAGGTGGTGGAGGTCTGCCGTCCCAAGCGACCAGTTCAACGCGGCGGGCGCAAGACTGACGCCCTGGATGCGGTCCGCGCCGCTCGGGAGGCGTTGACCAGCGAGCACCTCATCCAGCCCCGCCGCCGCGAAGAACGCGAGGCACTCAGGGTGCTGCTCACCACCCGCCAGGGCGCCGTCAGCGCGACCACCGCGGCGATCAACCACCTGAAGGCCCTGGTCGTCTCGGCACCCGACGACCTGCGCAATGAGATCCGTTCCATGGGCAGCAAAGCCCAGATCAGCTACTGCGCCAAGCTACGGGACCGGCCCTGCCAGACCCTGGAGCACCGCATGACCGTCCGGGCCCTGCGTTCCACGGCCCACCGCATCCAGACACTACGCGCCGAGGCCAAAGAGCTCGAAGAACAGATCACCGCCCTGGTCAACGAGTTCAAGCCCGAGCTGATGCAACAGGTCGGCGTGGGTGCCATCAGCGCGGCGCAGATCCTGGTGAGCTGGTCCCATCCCGGACGGTTCCGCTCCGAGGCCGCCTTCGCCACATTCGCCGGCACGGCTCCCATCCCGGCATCCTCAGGCCTCACCGACCGCCACCGACTCAACCGCAGCGGCGATCGCCAACTCAACCGGGCGCTTCACACCATCATTCTCGTCCGGGCTCGCGTCGACCCCGACACCCGCGCCTACATCGCCCGCCGCATCTCCGAAGGCAAGTCCCCACGCGAAGCCCGCCGCTGCCTCAAACGAGCCCTCTCCCGGCAACTGTTCAAGCTCCTCGAACGCACACCAGAATCCCTCCAGGCAGCCGCTTGACAGATATAGCAGCCTCGAAAA
>NZ_JBEXUE010000945.1:0-1372 GCF_040614275.1 Streptosporangium sp. NPDC006013 | reverse complement strand
AGGAGATGTCAGTCCGGCCGGTCGTCGCCGCCGACACGTTCTGCACGATCATGTCGATGTTGACCTCGGCGTCGGCGAGTGTTTTGAAGATCGTCCAAGTCCAGCTCGGGCCCTTGGGCGTAGGGGAAGCCGTAGGCGGCCAGGCGCGACATGTCCCAGGAGCGATACCAGCCAAGGGCCTCGGCGCCGACCACCGGTTCGTGCTGCTGAACCCAGCCCAGGTTGCGGCGCCGGCCTCCCTGCCCCTCGCATTCGGGGCAGGTGATCGGGTCGGTCATCGCCGTCCCGTCCTGGAGCACGAGGTGCACGCCACCCAGACGCTCCGCTTCTTACTGCTGCCGTTGACGGACGCAATACCGGCCGATGCTGTTGAGCGGCTTCACCGCCGGGACCGGCCTGATCCTCGATCAGCCGCCTCATTCGCGGCTCGCGGCCCCGCGGTGGCCTCGTGCCGGACCTCCGGCCTCCCCACCGCGCAGGATGAGAGCCGCCGCGAGCAGGGAGAGTACGCAGGCGGACCAGAAGACGGCGGACAGGCCCGCCAGGGTGGCGAGCAGGCCGGCGGAGGCGGCGCCCAGCGGCATGGCGCCCATGCCGATCAGGCGGCAGGTGGCGTTCACCCGGCCGAGCAGACCCTCGGGGATGAGCCGCTGGCGCAGCGAGACGGAGACGACGTTGGTGACGGCGTTGGCCGCGCCGATGCCCGCGGCGGCGGGGAAGACCACCAGGGGAGAGGGAAGGAGGAGGGGCACCAGCAGCAGCAGGGCATTGAGCAGTGTGACGCCCACCAGGGCGCCGTTCTCACCGGTCAGGCGGGTGAGTGAGCCGGAGAGCACCGAACCGGCCACCGCGCCGGCGGCCAGGGTCGCCGCCAGGAGGCCGTACTGGCCGGGGGTGAGTCCCACCCGGGAGCCGTCACCGACCACCCAGAGCACGAAGACCGCGAAGTAGGCGCCGTAGGCGAGGTTGAGCACGCCGGAGTACGCGGCCAGGCTGCGCAGGGCGCGGTGTCCCCACAGGTGGCGCATGCCGTCGGCGATGTCGGCGCGCAGCGCCTGGGCGGGGGCGGCCTCCGGGCGGAACCGGCCGCGCATACCGAGCAGCAGCAGCGCGCCGGCCGCGTACAGCAGGGCGGCCGTGCCGAACACGGCGGTGGTGGCGATGCCGACCAGCAGGCCCGCGAGCGGGGCGCCGAGGAAGTGGTTGCCGAGGGTCTGGGTGGCGACGAGCCGACCGTTGGCCGCGCCCAGCCGGTCGCCGGTCACGGTCATCGGCAGGGCCCCACCTCCGACCCGTTATGCCCGGGGCTGGCACTGCCTGGGCCTGGCGAACGAGTTCAGGGACGGCAAGCCGCACAAGATCGAGGCATTCG
>NZ_JBEXUE010000944.1:0-1379 GCF_040614275.1 Streptosporangium sp. NPDC006013 | reverse complement strand
AGTTTGCCGTCCGGGCTGAAGGCCACCGAGTGGACCCAGTCGGTGTGGCCGGTGAGGGTGGCGATGGTGTCGCGGCCAGCCACGTCCCACAACCACACGCTCTTGTTGGCGCTGCCGGTGGCGAGGGTTTCGCCGTCTGGGCTGAAGGCCACCGAGTGGACATCGTAGGTGTGGTTGGTGAGGGTGGCGATGGTTTTGTGGCCGGCCACGTTCCACAACCGCACCGTTTCGTCGGTGCTGCCGGTGGCGAGGGTTTCGCCGTCCGGGCTGAAGGCCACCGAGGAGACCTTGTCGGTGTGGCCGGTGAGGGTGGCAACGGTTTTGTGGCCGGCCACGTTCCACAACCGCACCGTGCCGTCGAAGCTGCCGGTGGCGAGGAGTTTGCCGTCCGGGCTGAACGCCACCGAGTGGACATCGTAGGTGTGGTTGATGAGGGTGGCGATTGTGTTGCGGCCGGCCACGTTCCACAACCGCACCGTGCCGTCGTAGCTGCCGGTGGCGAGGAGTTTGCCGTCCGGGCTGAACGCCACCGAGAAGAGCCAGTCGGTGTGGCCGGTGAGGGTGGCAACGCTGTTGCGGCCGGCCACGTTCCACAACCGCACCGTGTCGTCGAAGCTGCCGGTGGCGAGGAGTTTGCCGTCCGGGCTGAACGCCACCGAGGTGACAACGCTGGTGTGGCCGGTGAGAGTGGCGATGGTGTTGCGGTCGGCCACGTCCCACAACCGCACGCTGTGGTCGGCGCTGCCGGTGGCGAGGGTTTTGCCGTCCGGGCTGAACGCCACCGAGGAGGCAACGCCGGTGTGGCCGGTGAGGGTGGCGCTCGGTGCGAGGTTGGTGGTGCTCGGTGTGGGGTCGGGGGTGCTCGGTGCGAGGCTGGTGGTGCTCGGTGTGGGGTTGGTGGTGCTCGGTGTGGGGTCGGGGATGCGGGTGAAGGCGATCGTGGTCGGCACGCCGATGGCGGCCAGGGCGCCGAGCCCGCCCAGGAGCAGGGTACGGCGAGATAGTGATCGGCGCTGCCGCGGCGGGGTCGTATTCACACCCCTAGCTGTAGAAGATCACGCTTGAGATTGACTTGAAGGCCTCTGCATCACCTTGGGGGGCAGACCAAGTACGCCGAAAAGGGGCAACAGTCGGTGCCACGCGGTCTGTCGTGCCGCTTGGTGAGGGCGGGTTTCGGCCCCCACACCGAGCGCCACCCTCACCGGCCACACCGACTTGGTCTCCTCGGTGGCGTTCAGCCCGGACGGCAAAACCCTCGCCACCGGCAGCGCCGACAACAACGTGCGGTTGTGGGACGTGGCCGGCCGCAACACCGTTGCCACCCTCACCGGCCACACCGACAAGGTCTCCTCGGTGGCCTTCAGCCCGGACGGCGAAAC
>NZ_JBEXUE010000943.1:0-1381 GCF_040614275.1 Streptosporangium sp. NPDC006013 | reverse complement strand
GAGCGGTTGTCGGACGCGCGCCGTAACGGTCATCAGGTGCTGGCGGTGGTGCGGGGTTCGGCGGTGAACCAGGATGGTGCGTCGAACGGGTTGACCGCGCCGAACGGTCCTTCGCAGCAGCGGGTGATCCGCCAGGCACTGGCCGGCGCGGGGTTGTCGCCGTCCGAGGTGGACGCGGTGGAGGCGCACGGTACCGGGACGACGCTGGGTGACCCGATCGAGGCGCAGGCGCTGCTGGCGACCTACGGCCAGGACCGGTCGGAGGACCGGCCGGTGCTGCTGGGGTCGATCAAGTCGAACATCGGTCACACCCAGGCCGCGGCGGGTGTGGCGGGTGTGATCAAGATGGTCATGGCGATGCGCGAGGGTATGGTGCCGCGCACGTTGCATGTGGACGAGCCGTCCTCACATGTGGACTGGAGCGAGGGCACGGTCGAGCTGGTGGCCGAGGCGCGATCGTGGCCGGAGACCGACCGCCCGCGCCGGGCTGCGGTGTCGTCGTTCGGGATCAGTGGCACCAACGCGCATGTGATCGTCGAGCAGTGCCCAGAGGCCGGGCAGTTCACGGCCGAAGCGCGGGACCGGATGCCGGATGCCGTCGTGGAGCCGCCGGTGGTTTCGGTGGTGGTGTCGGGTCGTACGGCGGAGGCGTTGCGGGCGCAGGCCGGGCGGTTGGTGTCGTATGTGGGCGCCGATCCTGCTCCGGTGCTGAGCGATGTGGCGTTCTCGCTGGTGGCGACGCGGTCGGTGTTCGAGCATCGGGCGGTGGTGGTCGCGGCTGATCGTGAGGGGGTGCTGGCCGGGTTGGGGGCGCTGGCCGAGGAGCGGCCGGGGGTGGGTGTGGTGCGCGGGGTGGCCGGGGCGGAGCCGGAGCTCGCGTTCCTGTTCACCGGTCAGGGCAGCCAGCGGGCCGGGATGGGCCGGGAGCTGTACGACCGGTTCCCGGTGTTCGCGGCGGCGTTGGATGAGGTGATCGCCGAGCTGGACCCGTTGCTCGATGGGTCGTTGCGGGAGGTGCTGTTCGCCGAGCCGGGGTCGGCTGAGGCGGGGTTGCTGGATCGGACGGGGTGGGCGCAGCCGGCGCTGTTCGCGGTGGAGACCGCGCTGTTCCGGCTGGTCGAGTCGTGGGGGGTTCGGCCGAATGTGCTGGCCGGGCACTCGATCGGGGAGATCACCGCTGCCCACGTGGCGGGGGTGCTGTCGCTGGCCGATGCGTGTGTGTTGGTGGCGTGTCGGGCGCGGTTGATGCAGGCGTTGCCGCCGGGTGGGGCGATGGTGTCGGTGCGGGCTTCCGAGGAGGAGGTCGCCGAGCTGCTGGCCGGGCGGGAGAAGGAGGTGTCGGTCGCGGCGGTGAACGGTCCGGCCTCGGTGGTGATCTCCG
>NZ_JBEXUE010000942.1:0-1383 GCF_040614275.1 Streptosporangium sp. NPDC006013 | reverse complement strand
GGCCGTTCAGGGCGGGTCGCCGTAGCTGAAGCGCGACCGCATGACCCAGTCCAGGGCCGGGCGCCGTAACCGGTCCAGGGGCGGGGGCGGGAGGCGGGGGCGTAAATTACCCTATTTCGGCCGTGCCTTGTCGTACTTGCTTCCCTCTCAGTGGCAAACCGGCCCCCTTCCCTCTCTGTGACGTGGCTGCCCCTTGCACGCCCTGTGCCGGTCAAGGGTCACAGGCTCCACAGCCCCTTACCTATCGTGGTGAACCCGCCCACCAGCGCGAGCAGCAGCACCAGCACCCGGGCCCGCCGCTCCGGCACTCGTTCCGCGAGTGCCTTCCCCAGCACGGCGCCTGCCGCTATCCCAGCCGCGACCAGCAGCCAGAGCGGCACCGTGAGCTTCGGCACGCCCTTGGCCGTAACGGAGAGCGCGTTCACCACCACCCCGTAGAACTGCGCGTTCGGCACGAACTCCCGTACCGTCCAGCCCGCGTTCACCGCATACAGGGAAACCGCCGGACCGCCCACCCCCGCGGAGGAGTTCATGAACCCGCTCGCCGCACCGGCGGCCACCGCACCTCCGGCACCGCGCAGAGCGGGCACCCGGCTGCCCCACATCACGAGCAGTACGGCCACGCTCACCAGCACCCCCATACCGACCAGCAGCATCGGTTCGGGCAACCAGGCGGCCACCCAGGCCCCGGCAGGCACGGTGCAGGCGGCCGCGGCGACCAACGGAACCATCGCGGTCAGGCGAACCTCCCGCCAGGTGCCGATCAGCCCGATCGCGCTGATGGCACCGGCCGCGCAGTTCGCCAGCACCACACCCTCGGCCGGGCCGAGAAGCAGCACCAGAGCGGGCACCGCCACAAGCGCGAACCCGATCCCCGCCAACCGCTGCACGGACGCGCCCAGCAGGACGATGCCCCCCAGCAGAAGACCGGCGGTCCAGTCATCCAGCACAGACGCTCCTCGCGGCTTCTCCCCATGAGCGATCCCGCACAACACCCACCCACGCGGCAGGCACAATCATGCAGGCCGACGGGAGAGCGGGCAGCAGGTCACGCGAACGGAAAAGCCAGAACATGAACGCCTGCCCCCAAATCGACCCACCTGGAAGCCAGAACCCGACCCCCGACCCCGGACTGTCACGACGCCCAGCCCTGGACCGTAAGACCGCCAGCCCTGGACCGGTTACGACACCCCCTGAAGCGGCAGAACCCCCACCCCCGAACCCGCAGGACCCCAACCCTGAACCGGTTACGACACCCCCTGAAGCGGCAGGACCCCACCCCCGGACCGGCAGGCCCCCCAACCTTGGACCGGTTACGGCGCCCGGCCCTGGACTGGGTCATGCGGTCGCGCTTCAGCTACGGCGACCCACCCTGAACGGCTT
>NZ_JBEXUE010000941.1:0-1384 GCF_040614275.1 Streptosporangium sp. NPDC006013 | reverse complement strand
CCTCGGCGATCTGCGCAGATCGACCGAGGAGCCCGGCCCTCGCGGCACCCAGTCTCGACCTCCAAGCTGCGGAGGAACGCGCAGCATCACACGGACGGCCGTCCCGGTCGGCTCCGTCGTCGGAAAGGACCTCAAGGATGCGGTCGATCGATCTCCAGGGCAAGCGAGCCGTCGTGGTCGGCGGCGCCACCGGCATCGGGTGGGCCTCAGCCGTCGCCCTGGCCGAGGCGGGAGCGTGCGTGGTCACGCTATCGCGCCGCGATCGGCTGACCGCCCTCCCGCCGGCACCCGAGGTGGCAGAGCGGATCACCCACCGCCGGCTCGACGTCGCGGACGCCGACGCGGTCACCACGGTGTTCGCGGACCTCTGCGTCGACGGCGGCATCGACATCGTCGTGCTGAGCGCGGCGGTGATCGAGCCATCGAGCGCCGAGGAGACCGACGACGAGCTGTGGCGCCGGCACATGGACGTGAACGTCGACGGCATCTTTCGGTGCGCCCGGGCCTCGATCCGACACATGAAGGAGACCGGCCGCCGCGGCAAGGTCGTCGTGGTCGGCTCCGTCTCAGGGATGGTCGGCAACCCCGGCTTCGCGGCCTACTGCGCGAGCAAGGGCCTCTGGGTCAATCTCACCCGGCAGATGGCCCTGGACTGCGCGCCGGTCGGCATCAACGTGAACTCGATCCTGCCCGGGTTCACCAGTACCGAGCTGACCGACATCTACGACGCCGAGACCAAGGCGACCATCGCGGCCGCCGTCCCGACAAAGGTCTGGGCGCGGCCGGAGCAGATCGCCGACGCCATCCTGTTCCTCAGCTCCCCGCTGGCCGACTACGTCCACGGGGCCAACCTGCCCGTCGACGGCGGCTACCTGGCCGCGGGACCGATCTGATCGGAGGTCGCCCACGCGCGACCACGCCGAGCATCACAACGACCACGACGACCTGACCGAGGAGTCACATGCCCAGCCTGCCCGTCCGCGCCTACACCGACCGCCTCTCCTACGAGCGTGGCGACCAGGTCTCCGTCCATGTCAGTGCCGCGGACCCGGTCGACGTCCGCCTGGTACGGCTGATCAGTGCGAGCACCGACGAGCCCTCGCTCGACCGCCCCGTCGACTGGCAGGCCGCCGCGCGGTACGACGCGAGCCTGGCGCCGACCTGCGTCGGCTCGTTCCTCCACGGCGACCCGGGTCCCGCCGCCACGGCGTCCCACACCCGTGCCACCCTGGGTGCCTTCGTCTACTCCGGCGACGTCGGGTCCGCACCCGTGCAGTCCCTCGTCTCCCTGGCCTCCGGTCCACGGGCACCTTGGCCACGGGTTCCGGCGGGCTGAGCACGAGATCGCTCACGGTGGTCTCTCCTGGAAACGGTGGGAAGGCGA
>NZ_JBEXUE010000940.1:0-1389 GCF_040614275.1 Streptosporangium sp. NPDC006013 | reverse complement strand
CTCTTTTCGGCGGGGCGGATATTGGGATGCGAGGAAGCGGCGGGTCGGGCAGCATGAACGGTCGGGGCTTCATGTGGCTGACCGCCGGAGCCGAGGCCGAGATCCTGGCCGGCGCCTTCGAGGAGGTGCCCCGGATCCTTCTCGACGACCCCGAGGTGCTCGCCGCGCTGGACGGCTGCCCCGTCACCGACCCCGTCACCGGCGGATTCCATCCGGACGGCGCGGCCTACACCATCTACACCTCGGGCTCCACCGGCAGGCCCAAGGGGGTGGTGGTCTCCCGGGGCAACCTGCGCAACTTCCTGGTGGACATGCGGGACCGGTTCGGCCTCGGCCCGCGCGACCGCCTGCTGGCGATGACGACGGTCGGGTTCGACATCGCGGGCCTGGAGCTGTTCATGCCGCTGATCAGCGGTGCGGCGGTGGTGCTGGTCGGCCGCGAGCTGGTCCACGACCCCTGGCGGCTGCGACAGGTCGTCGCCGAGGAATCCGTGACGGTGATACAGGCGACGCCCAGCCTCTGGCGGGCGGTGGCCGAGGAGAGCGGCCAGGCCCTCGCGGGCGTGCGGGTCCTCGTCGGCGGCGAGGCGCTGCCGGCGGACCTGGCCGGGACGCTGGCGGCCTCGGCGCGGTCGGTGACCAACCTGTACGGGCCGACGGAGACCACGATCTGGTCCACCACGGTGGCGGTCGAGGTGGGGAACACGGTGGCGCCCCCCATCGGAGCGCCGATCGCCAACACCCGGGTGTACGTGCTGGACCGGCTCTGCCAGCCGGTGCCCCCGGGCGTGCCGGGGGAGCTGTACATCGCCGGGGACGGCGTGGCCCGCGGCTACCTGGGCCGGCCCGCGCTGACCGCCGAGCGCTTCGTCGCCGATCCGTTCGGTCCCGCCGGGGCGCGGATGTACCGTACCGGGGACATGGTCCGGTGGCGGGCCGACGGCGTGCTGACCTTCCTGGGCAGGGTCGACGACCAGGTGAAGATCCGGGGGTTCCGGATCGAACCCGGTGAGATCGAGAGCGTCCTGCTCGGCCACCCGGGCGTCGCGTCCGCGGCGGTGGTGGTCAGGGAGGACCGGCCGGGCGACCGGCGGCTGGCCGCGTACCTGGTGCCCGCGGGGGACACGCCGCCGTCGGTCGCGGAGCTGCGCGACCACGCCAGGCGTTCCCTGCCCGGTTACCTGGTCCCCGCCTTCTTCGTCCTGCTGGAGGAGCTTCCGCTGACGTCGAGCGGGAAGGCCGACCGGCGCGCGCTGCCCGCTCCCGAGGGCGGTGCGGGGGCCGGCCGCGTCGCCCCGCGCGCCGCGGCCGACCCGCCGCCGTCCTCGTCTCGGCCCTGACCCTCGACCCGCACCTCGACCGGCAGGAGGCGAAGCGGGCACGCTCATG
>NZ_JBEXUE010000939.1:0-1389 GCF_040614275.1 Streptosporangium sp. NPDC006013 | reverse complement strand
TGGCCACGGCCTGCCAGATCGCGATCAGCGCGACGATCGCTCCGGCCCGCAGCGCCAGGGCTCGCCAGAGGGTACGGCCGGCGCCCGGCTCGGTTCCGAGGACGCTCACGCGACGAGCGCGGGGGCCGCCAGCCGGGGAAGGACGAAGTCGCCCACCCGCCAGGCCTCCTCCAGGTGCGGCCAGCCGGACAGCACGAACTCCGACAGGCCCAGCCCGGCGTATTCGCGGAGGCGTTCGGCCACCTCCGCGTAGCTGCCGACCAGCGCGGTACCGGCGCCCTCGCGGACCAGGCCGACCCCGGCCCAGAGGTTGGGGGAGATCTCCAGGGATTCGGCGGAGCCGCCGTGCAGGTCGGCCATCCGGCGCTGTCCCACCGAGTCCATCCGGGCGAATCGCGCCTGGGCGGCGGCGATCCTGCCGGGGTCCATGCCCGAAAGCAGCCGCCTGGCGTATGCCCAGGCCTCGTCGGCGGTGTCGCGGGCGATGACGTGGAGCCGGATGCCGTACCGGAGCTCGCGACCCGCCTCGGCGGCGAGCTTCCGCATCCGGGCGACCCGCTCGGCGATCATCGCCGGGGGCTCGCCCCACATCAGGTAGACGTCCGCCCCGGTGGCGGCCACCCGCTCGGCGACGGGGGAGGCTCCGCCGAAGTAGATGTCGGGGGTGTCGAGCAGTGGCGTGGCCAGTCCGCCGCCCGACACCCGGTAGTGGGTGCCCCGGTGGTCGAACGGCTCGCCGGTCCAGGTGCGCCTGAGCACCTCGATGAACTCGCCGGTCCGTTCGTAGCGGGCGTCGTGGTCGAGGAAGTCGCCATAGGCGCGCTGCTCCTGCGGGTCACCGCCGGTGACCACGTTGAGCAGCAGCCGCCCTCCGCTGATCTGCTGGAAGGTCTGCGCCTGCTGGGCGAGGAGCGTCGGCAGGGTGAAGCCGGGCCGGAAGGCCACCAGCAGCCTGAGCCGCTCGGTCCGCGCCGCGACCGCGCTGCACGCCACCAGCGGGTCGGGGCAGCCCGCTCCGACCGGGGTCAGCGCCGCCTCGAAACCCGCGGACTCCGCGGCCCTGGCCACCTGGGACAGGTAGTCGAGCGTCGCGGGCCGGTCCGCGGCGGCACCCGCCGCGACGGTGGTCGTGGCGGGCCTGACGTGGTGGCCGTCGCCGGTGGTCGGCAGGAACCAGTGCAAGCGCATCTTCGCCTCATACAGAGCTCATACGGAACGGGCTGGTGCCCCGATATTAACCACATAATACCGATCTATAAAGAGGGAATTGGGGTGAGGGAGTCCACTGGCCGAACTTCGCCGCGTGACGTCGTTGACGATGGCCGGCCTGGTCAGGGATGGTGGCCGACCGCCGCGTGGTGTCCTGTGAAGATCATCGGCGGCCGGGGC
>NZ_JBEXUE010000938.1:0-1389 GCF_040614275.1 Streptosporangium sp. NPDC006013 | reverse complement strand
GGGTGTGTCCAGTTAACGGTGTAACTCGGTTTTGAAATTTCTCTATCGAGAACTCGGGGACAGACGACCTTCGAAGGTGATCGCGAAGGCGTTCAACGCGGCCTTCCACCGCGTGACCCAGCGTTTGCGGCCCTGCCCCGTTGGATCCAGACTCATGATCGCCATATAGACGCACTTGAGCGCGGCCTGCTCGTTCGGGAAGTGCCCACGCGCCTTGACCGCCCGACGAATCCGGGCGTTCACCGACTCGATCGCGTTCGTCGAGCAGATCACCCGGCGGATCTCGGCGTCGAAGTTGAGGAAAGGCACGAACTCGGCCCAGGCGCTCTCCCACAACTTGACGATCGCCGGATACCTGCCGCCCCAGACCTCGGCGAACTCATGGAACCGCTCCAAAGCGGCGGCCTCGGTCGGCGCGGTGTAGACCGGCCGCAGCGCCTTGGCGATCGCGTCCCAGTGCTGGCGGCCGGCATACCGGAACGAGGCGCGCAGCAGATGCACCACGCAGGTCTGCACCACGGCCTGCGGCCAGACGGTCTCGACCGCCTGCGGCAGGCCCTTGAGCCCGTCACAGACCACCATCAGCGCATCGGCCACACCACGGTTCTTGATCTCGGTGAGCACGTGCAGCCAGAACTTGGCGCCCTCGCCGCCGTCACCGGCCCACAAGCCGAGGATGTCGCGCTCGCCGTCGACGGTGACCGCCAACGCCACGTATATGGGCCGGTTGGCGACCTGACCATCGCGAATCTTGACGTGGACGGCATCGATGAAGATCACCGGGTAGACCGGGTCGAGTGGCCGATTCTGCCATTCGGCCATGCCCTCCAGCACCTTGTCGGTGATGGTGGAGATGGTCTGCTTGGAGACCTCGGCGCCGTAGACCTCGGCCAGGTGCGCGGAGATCTCCCCGGTGGTCAGCCCCTTGGCGGCCAGCGAGATGACCATCTCATCGACGCCGGACAGCCGCCGCTGCCGTTTGCGCACGATCTTCGGCTCGAAACTGCCGTCGCGGTCACGCGGAACGGTGATCTCGACCGGACCCACGTCGGTGATGACCGTCTTAGACCGCGTGCCATTGCGGGAGTTGCCCGTCTGGCCGGCGGTCCGCTCGTGCTTGTCGTAGCCGAGGTGGTCGGTGATCTCGCCTTCCAGCGCCGATTCCAGCACCAGCTTGGTCAGCCGGCCCAGCAGCCCGTTCTCGCCCACCAGTTCCAAGCCCTCGGCACGGGCCTGGTCGACCAGCCGGCCGACCAGCTCGCGATCCGACGCCTCGTCTTTCCGCGTCACCGCGGCTTCCTCCAGGTCCGTATCTGCGGATGCCTGAATCACAGTACTCATCAGGTGTATCTCCTTGATCAGGAGTTACACCGAAAACCGTACAGTCCC
>NZ_JBEXUE010000937.1:0-1395 GCF_040614275.1 Streptosporangium sp. NPDC006013 | reverse complement strand
ATCGCGAGGAGCGGGGGCGCCGCGCAACGTCTCGGAGAAGACGTCGGGGATCATATAAGGACCGTCGGTGGGCAGGAGCCGACAGCACCCCGTGACCTCCCGGCAGACCTCCCCATGGCTGATCACATAGACCGGATCGCAGTCGTCGTAGGAATCTCGCTCCATTCCGTGGAGGCTGTCGACGTCCCAGCGGAGGCGTTCGTAGAACACCTCGTAGCGGAGGCGGAACATGCCGGTGAGCAACCACGCCGGGAGGTCACCCGTGCGGCCGACGACAATCCGTTGTACGCACTCCATAGGGCTAGTCAATGAATGGTTACCGGCGTCGATGTCGTATCTCTCCAGTGATCGGGTCCCGCGCCACCCACTGGCTGGCGTTTGGCATGCGCTGCGCCTCGTCGCGCCACTCGTCGACGAGCAGTCCGGCTACACCCCCAGCGTGACCACCTCACCGGCGAACCGGTAAGAAACCTTCCTGATCGGACCATACGCCCTAGACAGGGCGGGTCAAGCACTTTCTATGCCCTCACCAGGACAGGAGCACCCCGTGATTCTGCTGTGTGGTGTTGACTGCCGTTTTTTGGTGGTCTGCCGTGTGATGTGGCTACTACCAGCATTAACCAGGAGTAGCTGGCCGTGTCCGCATCGTTGCGAAGTGACGATGCCTCAGCACTGATTCATAATCTTGCTGTCTGCGTTACTGCTGATTGATACGTCTTATCGCTTCTCTGATCCTCTCCGATCTTCGATGCTGTTTATCTGTTCTTTGTGGTCTCTGCTGTGCGGTGCTGACTGCTCGTTCCTTCGTGCTGTTCTGTTCGTTCTGGTGGCTATCGGCCTCGGCCACCCCGTCCGCGCGAGGGGTCGCGGCGAGGCCTCGGCCGGGCGGCTCGCTCGGCCTGGGCGCGCTGGGCTTGCTGGGCTTGCTGGGCTTGGGCGCGTTCGGTGTGCCCCTGGGCGGGCAGCGCGGCGCGCAGGCCGATCTCCTCGGTGATCGCGGCCAGCTGCCGCCGGGCTTGGTCGACGGTGGCTGGGACGCGGCGGCCCGGGAAGGACACAGCGGCCGCCGCCGCACGGTGAGCCTCCTGCTCGACCTCGCCTATGGGCCGGGCGGCGTGGGGAGGGTCGGGCTGCGGGGCGCTGAGCCGGGCGACATCGCCGACGGCCGCGGCCTCCAGTTGCGCCAGGCGGGCGTCGGAGAAGGCGCCGTAGCGGCGCTCGGTCCAGGCCGGGGCGTGCGTGGCCCGGCGCCGATGCAGATCGCGGGCCAGGGCCTCGGCGCTCGCGGTCAGGGCTGCGGGACGCCGTCGAGGAGGTAGACGGAGCCGATGTTGGAGGTCATGATCAGGACCGTGTTGCGGAAGTCGACGGTCCTGCCCTGCGCGTCGGTGAGCC
>NZ_JBEXUE010000936.1:0-1396 GCF_040614275.1 Streptosporangium sp. NPDC006013 | reverse complement strand
GGCGCGGAGCCTGCCATCGAGGCCCGCGGCCGGCGGCCACGCCGCGGACGGATCGATGCGCGGAACGCCTCCATGGCCGTGGCTAGCGAGTCCGACCAAGACGGCCGGATTCCGGCACGACGCGATCCCCGTCGGGATCCAGGCCATCCGCGACCTGGGGGCCGCCAACGACTTCACCGTGGACGCGACCGAGGACTCCAACGTCTTCAGTACGGCCAACCTCGCCCAGTACAAGGCGGTGGTGTTCCTCAACACCACCGGTGACGTGCTGAACGACACCCAGCAAACCGCCTTCCAGACGTACGTGGACGGCGGGGGCGGTTACGTGGGGGTGCATTCGGCCGCCGACACCGAGTACAACTGGCCGTACTACGGACAGCTGGTGGGCGCCTGGTTCAACAGCCATCCGGCGATCCAGCAGGCCACGGTACGGAACGAGGACCGGGCGCACGCCGCGACCGCTCATCTGGGGACGACCTGGTCGCGGACGGACGAGTGGTACAGCTACCGGACGAACCCCCGCGCGAACGTGCGGGTCCTGCAGAACCTGGACGAGAGCAGCTACAGCGGCGGCGGCATGGGTGACCATCCGATCACCTGGTGCCGTCCCCAGTCCTCCGGCCGCTCGTTCTACACCGGGCTGGGGCACACGCAGGAGTCGTACGCGGACTCGAACTTCCGCACGCTGCTGCTGGGCGGAATCCGGTACGCGGCCAAGGCGACCAACGCCGACTGCCGCCCGGAGACCGGCTACACGGCGTTGTACAACGGGTCGACGACGGGCTGGTCACAGGCCGGGCCGGGGTCGTTCACGAACAGCAACGCCACGCTGACCTCCCAGGGTGGCATGGGCATGCTGTGGTACAGCGCCAAGGAGTTCCGCTCCTACTCACTCAAGCTCGACTGGAGGCTGACCGGCGACTCCAACTCGGGGGTGATCGTCGGGTTCCCGGCCACCAATGACCCGAACGCGGCGCTCAACACCGGACACGAGGTGCAGATCGACGCGACCGACACCCCGGACAAGACGACGGGGGCGATCTACGGCTTCAAGGCGGCGGACATCGCCGCACGCGACGCGGCGCTGAACCCGCCGGGTCAGTGGAACACCTACGAGCTGCTGGTGGAGGGTGAGCGGCTACAGGTTTTCCTGAACGGCGCGAAGATCAACGACTTCACCAACACCGATCCGGTCCGCTCGCTCCAGCAGGGCTACATCGGCATCCAGAACCACGGGTCCGGCGACGTGGCGGCGTTCCGCAACATCCGCATCAAGGAACTGACCAGCGTGTCGCCCACTCCGACGCCCTCTCCGACGCCTTCCGGTGACACGGGCGCGTTGCGCGGGGTGGGGTCGGGCCGGTGCCTGGACGTCGTCGGCGCCTCGCAGGCCAAC
>NZ_JBEXUE010000935.1:0-1408 GCF_040614275.1 Streptosporangium sp. NPDC006013 | reverse complement strand
GATGATCCGATCGTGATCGTGGGGATGGCGTGCCGTTATCCGGGTGGGGTGGCCTCTCCGGAGGATCTGTGGCGGCTGGTGGTCGAGGAGACCGACGCGATCACCGGTTTCCCGACATCGCGCGGCTGGGATCTCGGAGCGTTGTACAACCCGGATCGGGAGAGCCGTGGAACCAGTTACGTGCGTGAGGGCGGGTTCCTGCACGACGCGGGGGAGTTCGATCCGGGGTTCTTCGGGATCTCGCCCCGCGAGGCGCTGGCGATGGACCCGCAGCAGCGACTGTTGCTTGAGGCGTCCTGGGAGGCGGTCGAGCGGGCCGGGATCGATCCGGTCTCGCTGCGCGGTAGCCGTACCGGCGTGTTCGCCGGGGTCATGTACCACGATTACGCGACCGGTGTGGAGTTTCCACCGGAGGTGATGAGCTTCTCCGGTACCGGTAGCGCCGGTAGTGTCGCGACCGGCCGGCTGTCCTACACCCTCGGCCTGGAAGGGCCGGCGGTGACCGTGGACACCGCGTGCTCCTCCTCGCTGGTGGCACTGCACCTGGCCGCACAGGCCCTGCGCGGTGATGAGTGCTCGCTGGCGCTGGCCGGTGGGGTGACCGTGATGGCCACGCCGAACTCGTTCATCGACTTCAGCGCCCAGGGTGGGCTGGCCGCCGATGGACGGTGCAAGGCGTTCGCCGACAGCGCCGACGGTGCGGGGTGGGCCGAGGGCGTGGGCATGCTGGTGCTGGAGCGGTTGTCGGACGCGCGCCGTAACGGTCATCAGGTGCTGGCGGTGGTGCGGGGTTCGGCGGTGAACCAGGACGGCGCGTCGAACGGGTTGACGGCGCCGAACGGTCCGTCGCAGCAGCGGGTGATCCGCCAGGCACTGGCCGGCGCCGGGCTGGCCCCGGCGGACGTGGACGTGGTGGAGGGTCACGGGACCGGGACGACGCTGGGTGACCCGATCGAGGCGCAGGCCCTGCTGGCGACGTACGGCCAGGACAGATCGGACGACCGGCCGCTGCTGCTGGGCTCGATCAAGTCGAACATCGGCCACACCCAGGCGGCCGCCGGTGTGGCAGGTGTGATCAAGATGGTGCTCGCGATGCGGCACGGGGTGCTGCCCAGGACGCTGCATGTGGACGCACCCTCGTCACATGTGGACTGGGCCTCTGGTGCGGTGGAGTTGCTGACCGAGCCGAGGGCGTGGCCGGAGACCGACCGTCCGCGCCGGGCTGCGGTGTCGTCGTTCGGGATCAGTGGCACCAACGCGCATGTGATCGTCGAGCAGGGCCCGGAGGCCGAGCGGGTCACGGCCGAAGCGCAGGACCGGATGCCGGATGCCGTCGTGGAGCCGCCGGTGGTTTCGGTGGTGGTGTCGGGTCGTACGGCGGAGGCGTTGCGGGCGCAGGCCGGGCGGT
>NZ_JBEXUE010000934.1:0-1421 GCF_040614275.1 Streptosporangium sp. NPDC006013 | reverse complement strand
TCCGCGACGGGCGTCTGCCGGGTGGGCGCAGCAGCCCGTCGGCGGTCATCCGGGCCGCCACGTCGGCGAGTGCCGTACGGGCGAGGAACTGCAACCAGGTACGGAAGCGGTGTGCGGGTTCGGCGACGATGTGGTCCAGGGCGGTCCTGGTGAGCGCGTCTTCGGGCGGCGCCGCGTCGAGAACGACGAGCCGTATCTGCCCCGCCGCCAATCCCACGGTTATCCGCCCGGCGAGCATCAGTTCTCCCAGGATGGCGGCGGCCAGCCCCAGACCGGTCAGGCGGGCATGAAGCCTCATCCGGCCGGTTGCGTTGTCATGCATGACAAAGAACAGGTCGTTGGCCAATCGGGTTCCTGAAAGATCAACTCCAACCACGAACGGCGATCGTATAGCTAAAACATTAAATTTGTCATTACGCGAACGAAGTTCTGGCGCCGAACATAGATCGGCCAGACGAGAACCGAAGAAACGGACAGATAGCCAACAACCTGGAGCTATGTCGAGAGGCGTCTCGAAGACTTCGGCGAATCCAAGAATTTACATATTTTTGGCCAGCTGCGGGCGGGTGTCGGGAAGCGGCCCGCCAAGGATCGCCGGAGCCGGAACAACCCCGGTCAGGCGGCTCCCGAAAGCGTGGCCCCGAGAATCCCGATGAATCTCCATGGGATTTTAATGCGGGGATTTTTGGCAGTTTGGGACTGGCGTAATACCGCGCAGGCTTCCTCGTCCCCCGACGCAGTGGTAGCGGGCGTCGTACGCGTCCGCCGGTCAAGGCGGTGGAGGCGACCCGCGGACCAGGGGTGGTGTTGCTGCCCAGCCGCAACACCTTCTACAAGCTGGTCGACGCGCTGTCGGTGGGGCGGCACACGTTCGCCTCGGCGGTGACCCGCCGGCAGACTGCGAACCGCCCGGCCGGTGATCGTGCCGGACACCATCGTCATCGACGGCGGGAAGGTGTTCGTCTCCGAGACGTTCACCCGCGCCTGCGCCCGGCTGGGCATCTCAGCGCAGAACTGCCGCCCCGGAACACCTACGGACAAGGGCATCGTCGAGGTCACATTTGACGCCATCAATACCCTGTTCTGCCAGCATGCGGCGGCCTACACCAGCTCGAACACCCAGCTTCGGGGGGACCGGGTGGACGCGCAGACCGCATGGACGGTGCCCGATCTGCAAGATCTCTTGGATGAGTGGCTGCTGGCCGGGTGGCAATCGCGTCCGCACGATGCCCTGCGCGATCCGTACTTCCCGCGCCGGGCGATCTCACCCAACGACAAGTACGCGGCGCTGGTCGCCGCACGCAGCCTGCACACCGGCACCGCCGAGCAAATGGAACACGAGGCCCTGAGCAACCTGCAAGCCGAGCTGTTCCAAGTCCGCGTCGCACTCAACCAGCTCCGCGCCGAAGTCGCCCGTCACC
>NZ_JBEXUE010000933.1:0-1423 GCF_040614275.1 Streptosporangium sp. NPDC006013 | reverse complement strand
CGGCCCTCGGCCGAGCCGTCGTCCCGGGCTTCGAGGATGCCGCCCATGTCATCGCTCCACTGGACGAACTGGGAGAAGTCCTCGGCCGGGACGCCCATGAGGTGGGCGATGATGATCGTCGGAATCGCCCGGGTCATCCCGGCGACCGCGTCGACGGTCTCGCCCGCCCTGATCCGCTCGATCAGCTCGGCGGACTCCCGCTCGACGACCGAGGCGATCAGGTCCTTCCGCTCGGCGAGGGTGGACCGCTGGAAATCCCTGGCCCAGATGCTCTTCACCTGGTCGTGCCGCGGATTGTCCATGCACTCCATCGTCGCGCCGCCGAACAGGGCCACGAAGTGCTCGATGTCCGAGGCGAAGAGCCGGGCCAGGCCCATGACCCGGGCGCAGTCGCGGTAGCCGGTGACCATGTAGTAGCCGAGCTCCCCGTGCCGGACGACCGGCCCGGCCGCCCGGATCTGCTCCAGCACCGGATAGGGGTCCCGTACGAAGGCCGGGTCCTTGAAGTCGACCCGCACCGTGGGCACGTCCGCGACCGAGGGCATCGTCACCGCGACCTCCAGATGACTCGTCTACACATGTGTTGACAGTCTGACCAGGCCATCGTAGGGAGCCCCGCCGCAAACTGTCAACGCATGTGGTGACAAATCGCCGGCGGCCGGTTCAGGCCCCGCCGAGGAGCCGGGCCATACCCTCCTGCGCGACGGTCGCGACCAGCCGTCCGGCGGTGTCGTGGACGTAACCGAGGGCGAGGGCGCGCGAGCCGTGCGCCACCGGGGACACCGACTCGTAGCTGAGCCACTCGTCGGCGCGCACCGGCCGGTGCAGCCAGAGCGCGTGGTCGATCGAGGCCAGCCGGATCCGCCCGGCCACGTCGTCGTGGCCGACCAGTGCGGTTCGGATCAGCGTGAGGTCGCTGGCGTAGGCCAACACGCAGGCGTGCAGCGCGGAATCGGCGGGCAGCGGATCCGAGCACCGCATCCAGAGCCTGCGGTAGGCGGTGTGCCGCCGCTCGCCGCCGGACTCCGTCTCGCCGAACCGCAACTCGATCCCGCTCCACGAGTGCGCGGCCTCGCCGTCCGCCGGAGGCAGCCGGTCGGCGGTCAGGCCGGGAGCCGGGATGTCCGCGTGGTCCAGCCCGGCGGGCCCGGCGCCGAAGGACGCGTCGAAGGAGAGGATCTCGCGGCCGTCCTGGCGGCCAAGGACACGGCGGTGCGAGACCGAGCCGCCGTCCCTGATGCGCGTCACGTGGTAGTCGATCGGCGGCCCCGGCAGCGCTCCGGCCAGAAAGTAGGCGTGGAAGGAACGCACCGCCCGGCCCGCCGGGACGGTCCGGGTGGCGGCGGCCAGCGCTTGGCCGAGGAGCTGCACGGCCGTCAACGCGGCGGCCTACCAGCCGTACCTGGCTCTGTTCGGCGCCGGG
>NZ_JBEXUE010000932.1:0-1429 GCF_040614275.1 Streptosporangium sp. NPDC006013 | reverse complement strand
CCTGGTAGATCAGGTTGGGCGCGGCGATCACGAGCGCGAGCAGCGCGCCGAGCCAGAGCCGGCGGTCCCGCAGCACCTCGCGCGGCCCGCCGGCAGGAGGCCGCCAGGCACCTCCCGGCGGCCCCGGGCCGCCGAGAACCTCCCATGACCACCTCATCCCGCGCGGTGTCCGCCGTACGGGATCACCCCCCAGGAGAACCGCGATGGCGGATCTGACACGGCGCCGGCTGCTCGCGGCCGGCGCGCTCTCCCTGGCCGCGCCCAGCGTGCTGGCGGCCTGCGGCGCCGACCGGCCCGAGCGGCCGCAGGCCCAGGACGGCAGGCCACACGGCGAGGTCAGCGTCTGGCTGCACGGCTCGCAGGAGACGGGCCCGCAGTTCGAGAAGCTGGTGCACCGCTACATCGACGAGTTCGGCGTGGACGTCAAGCTCCTCTACCTGCCCGTCGCCCAGCTGGACGCCAAGCTGCTGACCGCCTTCGGCGGCGGCACCCCACCCGACGTCTTCAAGATCGGGCACTGGAGCTTCCCCTCCCACGCCGGAAAGGAGCGGCTGGCGCCCATCGACCCCCGGGCGTTCGGCGCGCCGGACGTGGCGACCGTCCTGGGACGGTACGAGCCGGGGACGGTCACCCCGCTGAGCTACCGCGGCCAGGCGTACGGCGTGCCGATCGACCTCAACCCCGCCATGCTGTACTACCGCAGGGACCGCTTCGAGGAGGCCGGTCTCGACCCGGACAAACCTCCCACGACCTGGGAGGAGGTCGCCGACCACAGCAAGAGACTCACCTCGGCCGACGGCAGGCGGGTGGGCCTGCAGTGGCTCTACGGCGACCCGCAGTGGGCGCTGATGACGCTGACCGCGCTCATCAAGGGCGGCGGTGGCGAGCTGGTCAGCGCCGACGGCACCCGTGCCTCCCTCGACACCGAGCACGGCATCCGGGCCCTGGAGTACTTCGCCGGGATCGGCAACCCCAGGCTCTCCAACCCGCTCGGCGCGCTCGGGCTGTTCTACTCGGGTGAGGCCGCCATGGTCGTCAGCGGGGCCTTCCTCGGTCCCGCGCTGGAGCGGCTCGGCACGGACACCCTCAAGCCGGGCAAGGACTACGGCGTGGCGCCCATGCCCCGCTGGGAGGGCGGCAGGGCCGTCGTGCCCGCCTACACGTGGGGCTGGGGCGTCGCCGCAGCGTCGAAGAACGGCTTCACCGCCTGGCACCTGATCAACTACCTCCAGGGGCGGGAGTCGGTCACGGCCAACCTGGAGAACGGGATCGTCATCCCGGCCACCGGCTGGCGGGACACCGGGCCGCGCGGCACCTCCGAACTGATGGGGATCGCGGCCTCCGGCATACCCGACGCCGACTTCGGTCCGGCCATCCCCGCCGCGCTGGAGCTCGCCAAGGCCGCCTCCAGCGCCTGCGACGCCGTCGC
>NZ_JBEXUE010000931.1:0-1433 GCF_040614275.1 Streptosporangium sp. NPDC006013 | reverse complement strand
CGTAGGGGAGCAGGAAGGAGGATCGGGACAGGTGGTCAGCGGGCGCCGGAGATCGGTTTTCCCTGCTCGTTGACCGGCGGGACGATGAGCTGACCGCGCAGCCAGCGGATCGTCCGGATGACTCCGTCTCCGTAGCCGGGGGAGTGCTGACGGCCCCGGCCGAGCTGTCGCGACACGTCCTCGGCCGCGCTCTCCTCCATGCCGAGGTTGAGTCCGGTCGGTCCGTGGATGGGACGCGGTGTGTTACGGACCGGGGACTTCCTGCGGGTGCCGAGCACCCACTCACACACGGCGATGGTCCCGGAGCACCATTCCCGCTCCCACTCGCCCGCCGCGTTCGGCCGGCCCGCATGGGCCAGTTCGGCGATCCGGCCGATCTCGGCCTCGGTGCGCAGGATCACGCCGCGGCCGCCGACCAGGTGTCCCCAGCCTTCCGAGGATCGGCGGCCGGGGATCGGCAGCCCGTCCTTGGCGCCGATCAGCCAGCTCAGGGTGCTGATGACCCCGTCGGCGGGGACGACCCGGCCCTCGCGCGGAACCCGCTCGGCGGCGTCGATCTCCGCGCGGGCCTCGGCGAGGGTGGGCGGGGATCCCGACGCCGGACGGCCGCTGATCGGCGCCTGCTCACGCTTTCCCAGGGCCCAGAGGATCGCCTCTCCCTGGCCCGAAGGGGCCGAGTCGGGGTTGGCGGCCTCCCACTCCCTGATCGCTTCCAGTACGGCAAGGACATGTTCCGGCGGCCGCTGTATGGCGGGGCTGGCTTCGCTCTCTGCGGTCGTCATACCCCTACCGTACGAGCAGCTGCCACGTCACTTCACCGTGAAGCGGTAATCCGGGCCCGGCGAACGCGGTTTCCCCTGATTGGAACGCTCCTGTCGCCTCGGAGTCCGTTCCGCGGGCCCGCGTGTCATTCTCCGATGAGCTCGGCGAACGAGGACCGCACCCTGGCCAGGATCTCGTCGGGGTCGGCGGCCCACACGTCGGCGTTGAAGATCTCCACCTCGATGTCCCCGGTGTAGCCCGCCGCGGCCACCGCCTCGGTCAGCGGTGCGAAGTCGATCACGCCTTCGCCCATCACTCCCCGGCCGAGCAGCACGTCGGCGGGGAGCGGAGACAGGAAGTCGCACACCTGGTAGCTCGCGATCCGCCCCGAGGCCCTGGCGATCTGCTCCAGGACGTTCGGGTCCCACCACACGTGGAAGGTGTCGACGACGACGCCCACCTGCTCGGGAGGGTGCGGCTCGGCCAGATCGAGGGCCTGGCCCAGCGTGGACAGCACGGCCCGGTCGGCGCAGTACATCGGGTGCAGCGGTTCGAGGGCCAGCCTCACCCCGCGCTCGCCCGCGGCGATGGTCGGCGGTTCCTCCGGCCTGTCGGATTCGAAGAGCCGGAGCGCGCCGAGATCCTCCTTGGAACGTTCCAGCACCTTTGCC
>NZ_JBEXUE010000930.1:0-1438 GCF_040614275.1 Streptosporangium sp. NPDC006013 | reverse complement strand
AGCACTAGTAGTACTTCGTTAGGTTGGTTCGAGTGGGTGGTGTTCTGGCCGTACTGCGGCGGGTATGTCGCGGTGGCAGGTGGGGCACGCGCCGGTCCATGCGCGGATGAGGTCCTGGAGCGTGGCCAGGACTTGGTAGAAGGTCAGGCCGGCGCTGGGGCTTTTGGGTCCAGGCGCCGGAGCGTGAGGAAGGCATGAGCGGCGGTGACCAGGGTGGCGTGGTGATGCCAGCCCCGCCAGGTGCGGCCCTCGAAGTGGTCCAGGCCCAGACCGTGTTTCATCTCCCGGTAGTCGTGCTCGATACGCCAGCGCATTTTGGCCAGGCGGACCAGACGCCGCAGCGGGGTGCCGGCGCTCAGGCTGGTCAGCCAGTACTCGGTGGGCGCCGCAGCACCGGCCGGCCACTCGGTCAGCAACGTCACCGCGGGCAGGACCCCGTCCCAGCCGGCCGCTCCTCCTACCCGGGCCATCGCGTACCTGCGAACCGTGACCCCGGCCGGACGCACATCGCGCACTCGAAACCGGGAGCGCATCGAGCCTTTGGAACCCCTGCGCCAGGTCACCCGCCGGTAGCCTGCCCGGCCCGGCTCGGCGGCCAGGTCCCTCAGCGAGGAGGCCGCGCAGCGGTAGCGGGCGGCGGGCCTGCGCCCGCTACCGCTCCACGCGGGCGTGGTGGGCACCGCATCGTGGGGGTGGGCGGACTCATCGGAGCGGACCGCGACGACGAAATCCAGGCCGCGCTCGGCCAGGCCGTGGCGAAACGCGGTGATCTGGCCGTAGCCGGCGTCGGCGACGATCACCTTCGGGGTCAGGCCCCAGCCGATCGCCTCGTCGATCAGATCCAGGGCCAGCCGCCACTTCTCCCGGTGCCCGACCTCATCCGGTATCCCGGCCCGGGCCCGGCGTCCGGCGTCGTCCTCCCACTCCTTGGGCAGGAACAGCCGCCAGGAGATCGGCACGGACGCGGTGTCACAGGCGGCGTGCAGGCTGACCGCGACCTGACAGTTGGCCTGCTTGCCCAACGCCCCGCACCACTGGCGGGCCACCCCCGCCGACATCTTCCCGTCCTTGGGGAAGGACACATCGTCGATCACCCACACCTGCGGATCGACGGCCGCGACCGTCTTGAGGGCCACCGCGCGCAACACCGCGGTGTGATCCCACGGCGACTGGTTCACGAACTGCTGCAGGGCCTGCATGTCACCGTCCGGCAGCCGCTCGGCCATCGGCTGGATCGACTTGCGCCGACCATCCAGCATCAACCCCCGCAGATAGCAATCGCCTTTCGCCCGCTGATCTCGACGCGGCACCGACGCGAACACCTCGGCCACGAACGCGGCCAGCTCACCCCGCAACTGCTCAATCTCCCCCAGGTCCACGAGAGCAGCATGCCGAACCCAACACCCAAGATCAAATCAACCTAACGAAGTACTACTAG
>NZ_JBEXUE010000929.1:0-1445 GCF_040614275.1 Streptosporangium sp. NPDC006013 | reverse complement strand
GCCACCCCAGCGGTGCGGGCAGGTGGCCGGTACGGGCGATGACTCGCCGACCGCTCCCGAGAAGAGCACGGCCGCCACGCACACCCCGGCCGCCGCGAGGCCAAGACCGATCGACGTGGAAAGCTTCATAGTTCATAAACGTCGCTTCCCTGCCGATCGGTTCGCCTCGCTCGTCCCTGTCCGGGCGCGGGGTGATGGGATAAGGCGCGAGACTGCCTGTAAAGCATCAGCCGAAGTAGAACAGTCAGGTGAACCCTGCAACCCCGAGCAGGTGTGCTGCACGGGATCGTCGCGACTCACTGCTTCTCGTCTCCAAGGTGACACATTGAAAGAGGTGGCTCTGCAGCAGTACGCCCGACTGCCACGTGAATACCGCGGTCTCGAAGTGTTGGCCAGCACGATCGACGCGTACGGCCGGGCGCTGTGGCTGCTGTCCGACAGCCCGGACGCGCTATCGGATGACCTCTCCAGGAGTGGAAGGCTCACTGTGCCGCCCCGAAAGCAGCCCTACGACGCGTTGCTTGTCATGGACAAGAACGGCACCGCGAGCGAACTCGTTCTCCATGACGTCCACCTGTTGGTCAGCAAGCTCGACGCCCTGCCCAACGGCCGCTTCCTGCTGACCGGCACCGCGGCTCGGCACCGCCCACCCGCTTCAGCGGCTGCCAACGCCCAGATCTACGGCCGCGACGGGCGGCCACGCCGTAGCTTCCCGATCGGCCAGCCCGGACACCTCCTTGCCGATCGGCGCCACAACGTGTGGACCGGTTACTTCGACCAGGCCATTTACACCGACCTCATCAGCGCGCCCGGCCTTGTCCGCTGGGACACCGGCGGCAACCGGCAGTGGGCGTATCAGCCTCCTCCAGGAGAAGAGCACATCGCCGACTGCTACGCGCTCAACGTCACCGACGGCGTCGCATGGGCCTACTACTACCAAGCGTTCTCCCTGATCGAAATTCACACCGGCGGCCGGCTGACGATCCGCGAGACACCCGTGAAGGGAGCGCACGGGCTCGCCATATGTGACGACCAGGTCACCTTCCTCGCCAGCAGGGGACATCACGACCGCTTACACCGATGTCGCCTGACCGATGACGCCGTCCTCTTGGAGGAGGAGGCAACCCTCACCATGCCAGGTGGCAAGCCACTCGGCCGCCACCGGATCGTCAGCAGGGCAAACGCCCTCTACCTGCTCGACCCCTCATCCCACTCCTGGCATGTGCACCTAACGTGACGGCCACGCATCATCCAAAGCAGACCGGCCGAAGGGGTGTAAAGCATCAGCCGAAGCCGCACTGTCAAGCATCAACCGAAGTAGGACACGGAGTCTGCTCACTCCGGATGAGAACTTTCTCTACGGTTTTAAAGGCGATCCGCCTACGGCGTCTCGCCGCGCGTCGGGCGGTCGCTGGCCGCGCTGCGGCTCTTCGGCCGGTCGCGGC
>NZ_JBEXUE010000928.1:0-1446 GCF_040614275.1 Streptosporangium sp. NPDC006013 | reverse complement strand
GTTCAAGGAGTCGTTGCAACACTGCCTGCCAGCAAGCATAGGTGCTCGTTGAACGCCTCTGCGGGAGTGCGCCAGCCGAGTGTCTTACGGGGGCGGCTGTTGAGCGTGGCGGCGACTGCGCCCAGGTCGTTTCGGCTGTGCCTGCTCAGGTCGGTTCCCTTGGGGAAGTACTGGCGCAGCAGGCCGTTGGTGTTCTCGTTGGTGCCGCGCTGCCAGGGACTGTGCGGGTCGGCGAAGTAGATCTCCAGCCCGGTGTCGATGCGCAGTTGTGCATGCTGTGCCATCTCCGCGCCCTGATCCCAGGTCAGTGACCTGCGCAGTTGCCCGGGCAGCGTGATGATCGTGGCGGCGACGGCGTCGCGCACGGCTTCGGCGCCGTGCCCGGCGAGTGCCGGGCCGTTCTTGACCCGCTCACCTTCGCCGTGGCCGTCCATCCGGGGCAGATACAGCAGCATCGTGTACCGGGTGGTGCGCTCGACCAGCGTGCCGATCGCGGAGCTGTCCAGGCCGATGATCAGATCGCCTTCCCAGTGCCCGGGCACGGCCCGGTCGGCGGCCTCGGCGGGCCGCTGACCGATCAGCACGTTCTCGGTGACGAACTTCTTTCCGCGCTGGCGGGTCCGGGCCCGCGGCACCCGCAGCGCCCGCCCGGTGCGCAGGCAGGCGGTCAGCTCGCGCCGCAACGCGCCGCGGCCCTGGATATACAGAGCCTGGTAGATGGCCTCGTGCGAGATCCGCATCGTCTCATCCTCGGGAAAATCGACCGGGAGCCTGCCCGCGATCTGCTCCGGACTCCATGACGTCGCCCAGCGCCGGTCCTGGCGGCGCCCGTGACGTCGCCCGATCCAGCGGACCTGTGGTCCTTCGATTGCGCTGCCGTCCGGGGCGCGGACCGTGCCGGCCAGCCGATCCTGCACATACTCTCGCAGCCGGTCGTTGGCGGCGAGCTTGCTCACCTTAGGCCGGCGCGCCTGGCGGTCGGCGTGCCACTGCGCGACCGAGGCCCGGTAGTCCAGCCGTCCACCCCTGGTCGCCGCGTTGCGCCGCAGCTCCCGCGAGATCGTCGACGGGGCACGTCCCAGACTGCGGGCTATCTCCCGCACCCCGCGCCCCTGGGCGCGCAGCATGGCGATCTCCTCGCGCTCGGCGAACGACAGGTAGCGGCCCGAGGGAGGGGCCAGGCTGATCGGCGGCATACCGCCACCCTCACGAAACCATCGCGGCCCCAGCGGCATCGACACACCGCACGCGACAGCGGCCTCCTCGCTCGACAGCCCTTCGGCGATCAGCCGCCAGAACCTCTGCTGCTCCTCACGCCGGTTGACCGGAGGCCGCCCCGGTGATCGAAGCGGCGGACGACCAGCCTGAAGCGCCGCACGCGCCCTTCCTTGCGCCACAACATCCCCCTCGAAGATCGAGGTGTTGCGACGACCGGTTGAATCCGCC
>NZ_JBEXUE010000927.1:0-1463 GCF_040614275.1 Streptosporangium sp. NPDC006013 | reverse complement strand
GCCGCCATCAACTGATAAAACGCCGACGGCGTCTGATTCAACACCGTCACCCCGCACTCCACCAACAACCCCAAAAACTCCACCGGCGAACGACTCACCTCAAACGACACCACCACCAACCGGCCACCCGACAACAACGCCCCCCACAACTCCCACACCGAAAAATCAAACGCATACGAATGAAACAACACCCACACATCAGACTTTCCAAACCCGAACCACTCCCGAGTCGACGCCAGCAACCGCGTCACACTCCCCTGCGAGACCACCACACCCTTCGGACGCCCCGTCGACCCCGACGTGAAAATCACATACGCCGGATGCCCAGGAAGAACCCCCCGCCCCCCAACAGAAACCGGGACTGAAGCCACGGCCGAGGCTGAGGCAGAAACCGAAGCCGGGGCTGGTGTCGAGACCGAAGCCGAAGCCGAAGCCGAGGCCGGGAGCGGAGCCAAGACCGGGCTTGAGGCCGGGACATCTCCCACCGGCCCCGCACCCGCCACGATGCGTGAGCCGTCCAGCACCACCCGCGCCATCCCCGCCGGCAACACCCCCTCCGTCCCCGGCACCACCACCGCCACCACCGGAGCCGCATCCCCCACGATCTGCGCCACCCGCTCCACCGGATACGACGGATCCACCGGCACATACCCACCCCCCGCCTTCACCACCGCCACCACCGCCACCACCAACTCCACCGACCTCGGCACCACCAACACCACCAACCGCTCCGGCCCCACCCCCGCGGCCACCAACACCCCCGCCAACACCCCCGCCCGCGCATCCAACTCCCCATACGACACCTCCACCCCGCCACACACCACCGCCACCGCATCCGGCGAAGCCGCCACCTGAGCCTCGAACTCCCCCACCAACGTCGACCCGGCAGGCACCACCCCCCGCCCCGCCCACTCACCGAGAATGACCTCACGCTCGGCCTCATCCAGCAGATCGATCTCACTCAACCGGACATCTGGATCGGCGACCACCGACTCCAGCAACCGCCCGAACCGCACCACCATGTCCTCGACCGTCACCCGATCGAACAGATCGGCGGCGTACTCGACGACACCGGTCAGGCCATCGCCCGTCTCGGTCAGGGACATCAGCAGGTCGAACCTGGCGACACCGAGGTCCAGCGACTCCTGCCGGATCTCAAGGCCGTCGACCTCCAACACCGGGGCGGGGTTGTTCTGGAACGCCAGGGCCACCTGGAAGAGGGGGTGGCGGGCCATCGAACGAGCCGGAGCGACGATCTCCACCAACCGCTCGAACGGCAGATCCTGATGACCGTACGCCGCCAGATCCACCTCCCGCACCCGCCCGACCAACTCCCGAAAAGCCGGATTCCCCGAGGTATCGGTCCGCAACACCAACGTGTTGACGAACATCCCCACCAGATCGTCCAACGCCTCATCCGTACGACCCGCCACCACCGAACCGATCGGAACATCCGAACCCGC
>NZ_JBEXUE010000926.1:0-1469 GCF_040614275.1 Streptosporangium sp. NPDC006013 | reverse complement strand
AGCTCTCGAATCCGTGGGAGCAGACACGCCCGAGGGTGGGCACGAAACGGCTCACGGACACCGCCTCGCGGCGGTATCTGGTGTTCACCATGGGCGAGGGGAGACCGGTCCGGCCGCACCGCCGCACCGGCGTCACCCCGAGGGCACTTCAGCGTCCGAGGGAGCGAACCGTGAGGTTCACCCGGCCGTGTTCGTCCTCGACCGCCAGGGCCACCCGCTCGACCCGTGTCACCCCGCCCGTGCCCGTCGTCTGCCGGCGGCCGGGCGGGCGGTGGTTCACCGCCACACCCCGTTCGTCATCCGTCTCAAAGACCGCGACGCGGCGACCTCGACCATCGAAGGCGTGCAGGTCGGCATCGACCCCGGCTCCAAGCACACCGGCCTGGCCGTGTTCACCGACCACGGCGGAAGCCGGACAGGGAAGTATGCGATCCGGCTCGACCACCGAGGAGCAGCGATCCGCGACAGGCTCAGCGCGCGGGCCGCGCTACGTCGGGGCCGCAGGTCACGCAACCTGCGTCACCGCGCCCCCGGTTCCTCAACCGGACCAGACCCCAGGGGTGGCTCGCGCCGTCGCTGCGCCACCGCGTCGACACCACCATGTCGTGAATGGTGCGGCTGACCCGGTGGGCGCCGGTGCGGGCCGTGCACGTCGAGCGGGTGGCGTTCGACACCCACGCCCCCAGCGCGGGCATACCGCTGCAAGGGGTGGAATACCAGCAGGGCACCCTCGCCGGGTACGAGGTCCGCGAATACCTGCTCGCCAAGTGGGGACGGGCGTGCGCGTACTGCGGTGCGACCGGTGTGCCGCTCAACCTCGACCACATCCACCCGCGCAGCCGGGGCGGCTCCGACCGGATCAGCAACCTCACCCTGGCCTGCATCCGGTGTAACCAGGCCAAGAACGCCACCCCGGTAGAGGTCTTCCTCAAGGGCAGGCCCGCCCTCCTGGCGAGGATCCTCAAGCAGGCGAAGGCTCCGCTGCGCGACGCGGCGGCGGTCAACGCCACCCGCTGGGCGCTGTGGCAGGCCCTGGATGCGACCGGCCTGTCCGTTCACACCGCCTCCGGTGGCCGCACGAAATGGAACTGGTCTCGCACCGGCGCCGCCAAATCGCACACGCTGGACGCGCTGCACGTCGGCCACCTGGAGAACGTCACCGCCTGGCCTTGCAGGGTCCTGGTGGTCAAGACGACCGGGCGCGGCACCTACGCCCGCACCCGCACCGACCGCTACGGCTTTCCCCGGCTGCGGCTGCCCCGGACCAAGCGGGTCAAGGGGTTCGCCACCGGCGATCTGGTCCGCGCCGTCGTACCGAGCGGCAAGAAGGCCGGGGTCCACCTCGGCCGCGTCGCAGTCCGCGGCACCGGCAGTTTCAACATCACCACCCGGCACGGCACCGTGCAGGGCATCGGCCACCGCCACGTCCGCCTGCTCCAGCGAGCCGACGGCTACGGCTACACCACCCA
>NZ_JBEXUE010000925.1:0-1482 GCF_040614275.1 Streptosporangium sp. NPDC006013 | reverse complement strand
GCGTGTCACGCTCACCGGCCGGTGGGCGGCTCCTCGGACATCGCACGAGGCGGAAGGCGCTCCGGATACCTCGGTGGCGGTTCATCGGCGTGTCACGCTCATCGGCAGGTGGGCGAAGCCGCGTACGTTGGCGGAGTGCACCCGTTCCGCCGCGGCCAGGTCGATCTCGTAGCCGGTGATGTGCCGGGCCAGCTCGCTGAGCACCACCCGCGCCTCCAGCCGGGCCAGTGAGGCGCCCAGGCAGAAGTGGCCGCCGCGGCCGAAGCTGATCAGCTCGCTCGTGTCGCGGTCGAGGTCGTAGCGGTCGGGGCCGGGGAACACCCGCCCGTCGCGGTTGGCCGAGCCGACCAGGAGCAGCAGCCGGGAGCCGGCCGGCAGCCGCGTACCGTGCATCTCCACCTCGCCGGTGACGCGCCTGGCGAGCATCTGGGAGGAGGTGTCATAGCGAAGGGTCTCCTCCACCCACGGCCCGATCGCCCCGCCCAGCGCCTTGGCACCCTCCGCCGGGTTCAGGTACGCCCAGTACAGGGCGTTGGCGAGCAGCTTCGTGGTGGTCTCGTTGCCCGCGACCACCATCAGGAACAGGAACGCGATGATCTCCTCGTCGGTAAGCCGGTCACCGTCGATCTCCGCGTCCAGCAGGGCGCTGGTCAGGTCCTCGGTCCGGTGCGCGCGGCGTCGCGCGAGCATGTCGGAGTAGTAGACGACCAGATCCAGTGAGGCGGCCATGCCCTCCTGCGGCACGTCCTGCAGGCCGTCGTCGCGGTGCACCACCACGTCGGCCAGCCGTCGCAGCTCCTGCCGGTCGGCCTCGGGTACCCCCATCAGCTCGGAGATCACGTCCATCGGCACCCGCCCCGCGACGGCGGTGACCCAGTCGAACCGTCCGGACTCCAGCGCCGGCTCCAGGTACAGCCGGGTGATCTCCCTGATCCTCGGCTCCAGTGCGGCCACCCGGCGCGGGGTGAACCCCCGTGAGACCAGCGCCCGCATCCTGGTGTGCCGGGGCGGGTCCATGGCCAGGAAGGACATCGTCCGGTGCGCCTTCGGCCCCCACGCGGTGGGCTCCAGCGACACCCCGTACCCGTTGGAGTAGGTCGCGGTGTCCCTGAACGCGGCGCTCACGTCACCGTGCCGGGACAGTGCCCAGAAGTCCAGCTCCTCGTTGCGGTAGAGCGGCGCCTCCTCTCTGAGCCTGGCGTAGATCGGATACGGATCCTCATGAACCGCATAGTCATAAGGGCTGTACACGAGCTGTGTCGTCGGCGACGCTGCGCGTCGCGGTTCGGCCGCTCTTACCCGGCTCCTTCCCTCGTCGTTCATCCGCTTCGCTCTGTGTTGTCGGCGACGCTGGCGCGTCGCGGTTCGGCCGCTCTTACCCGGCTCCTTCCCTCGTCGTTCATCCGCTTCGCTCCTTCACTCCTCAGTCCAGTCCCCGGCGCGGCCTCACGGGTTGTCGGCGACGCTAACGCGTCGCGGTTC
>NZ_JBEXUE010000924.1:0-1483 GCF_040614275.1 Streptosporangium sp. NPDC006013 | reverse complement strand
GCCGGACCGGCGGTGGGCCACCACACGCCCAGTGCGCCCGGTGCGCCGGTGGCCGTTCCGACCGGTGGACACCGGGCCTTCACCGGTCCCGAGGGCGGTGCCACCGGCGGCCACCGGGTGCTCACCGGTCCCGGCGACGACGCCACCGGAGGGCACCGGGAGCTCGGCGGCCGGCCCGCGGGCCGAGGGGGCGCGGCGGGCGGGGACGGGCCCAGCGTCCAGGGGATCGAGAAGGTGATGGACGGCGTGCTGGAGGCACGCATCGAGGCGGGCCAGGTCTTCGTCCACCAGGCCTTCGAGCACGGCCACCTGCTGCGCAGACTCGACGGGATCGAGGGCCGGTACGACCGGGAGCTCGGCTTCGGCAGGCTCGTGGAGTGGGCCGCCTCCAGCGAGGGCGTCGTGGCGGTGGAGCAGGTCGGGCCCGCGCAGGTGCTGGTCCGCGCCCTCACCCGCGACCTCGCCATCCGCGCCACCCACCCGCTGCAGATGTGGGGCAACCCCACCGTGATCGCCCACGGCCGTACGGCGTGGGTCTTCTTCCACTCCCGCCAGGTCGTCGGTGTCGACACCTCGATGGGCCTGCCCTGGGGGGAGACCGGCCAGCTGGCCATGATCGAGCTCGACCTGGGCGGCGGCTTCGCCTTCCAGGCCCCCCAGCCGCGCGAGCTGGGCCCCTACGCCCAGTGGTTCCTGAACGAGGACAACAGGCTGCGCCGGCTGCTCGACCAGGAGGCGCCCAGCGGCACCGAGCCGTCCTCCTCGGTGGGCGCGCCGGGCTGCACCGTGGTGCTCGGGCAGTTCAGCAGCAACAAGCCGATGTTCCAGAACCGGCACCAGGACTTTCGGCCATGGCAGGTGCTGTGCCTGGTCGACCCCGGCGGCGTGGTGCGCCCGACGGTGCGCGAGCCGGGGCGCGGCTGGCTGCACCAGGTGGTCCTGCACCGGGGCAGGTGGTTCACCTCCGGCTCGGCGGGGCTGGAGGCCGACACCGCGGACGGCAGGACCAGGTTGGTCATGCCGCGTCCCCGGGGCGGGGCGCTGCGCTGGTTCTCCGCGGGCAACGAGATCTACGCGGTCGGCACCGACCAGGTGAGCCCGGTCAGGGGCTGGTCGGTCGGGATCTTCGACCAGCGTTCCCAGACGCTGGAGTTCCTGATGGGCAAGCAGTCGGCGACCCTGGCCGGCCACCTCACCTCCCGCCACCGCTGGGAGCGGCCGAGGCTGGTCGCCGACGGTGACTCGATGTGGATGACCATGCAGGACGCGGGCCGCAGCAGGCTGCTGCACATCACCCCGGGCGGAGCGCGGGAGGTGCATCGCACGCCGGGGATGTTCGAGCCGGTCGTCCGGGTCGCCACGGGCCTGCTCTGCCTGCACCGCCCCGACGACGCCACCGGCGCCACCCGCGACCGGCCCGCGACCCTGGTGCACCTGCCGCTCTGACCCGTTCTCGCCCCCGTTCCCGTCCCTGGCCGCGGCC
>NZ_JBEXUE010000923.1:0-1519 GCF_040614275.1 Streptosporangium sp. NPDC006013 | reverse complement strand
CCCGCCCTCGGCGAGATCGTGCGCCACCGCGCAGGCGCGCGCGATCGTCGCCGCCCGCGAGGAACCGTGCGCGACGACGACGGTGCCGATCAGGCCGAGCAGCGCCGCCCCGCCGTAGGCCTCCGGGGCGTAGCGGCGGGCCACCGCCCGCAACTCCTCGGCTCCGGCGGCACCGGAACGCGCCATCAGTGTCAGCGCGGCCCGCACCGAACCCTCGACGTTCTTGAGCACCACGTTCCCGGTGAAACCGTCGGTGACGATCACGTCGACGGTGCCCGCGAGCACGTCGTGTCCCTCCACGTTGCCGCAGAAGCGCAACGGCAGCCCGGCGAGCAGCTCACCGGCCCTGCGGGTCAGCCTGTTGCCCTTGCCGGGTTCCGAGCCGATCGACAACAGGCCCACCGACGGGTCGGCGACACCGAGCACGAGCTGGGCGTAGGAGGCGCCGAGCAGCGCGAACTGGGCGATCATCTCCGGGGTGGGGTCGGAGGTCGCCCCGGCGTCGATCAGCACGGTCGCGCCGCCGGTGACCGAGGGCAGCGCGATGGCCAGGGCGGGCCGCAGGACGCCCGGGGCACGCCCGATGCCGTGGATGGCGCACGAGACGACCGCGCCCGTGGAACCGGCCGACACGAACGCCGACGCCTCCTTCCGCCGTACGAGGTCGCAGCCGACCGTCAGGCTGGTCGTGGTGGAGAAGACCGCTCCCGCGCCCCGTTCGGTCATCGGGACGACGTCCTCGGCGTGCACCACGCCGATCTCGCCGACGGCGCCGTGGCGGGCGAGCTCGGCGCGGACGGCGCCGGAGCGGCCCACGAGCACCACGGGGATTCCGAGCTCACGCCGGGCCGTGACCGCCCCGGCGACCGTCTCGCCCGGTCCGTGGTCTCCGCCCATCGCGTCGACGGCCACCGGCTCCGACATCACACCCTCCCGACGACAGCATTGGACGACCTCGCAAGCGCATGGTCTGCGCGAACGCGGGGAGCACCGGATCGTCGGTGGTGCCGCCCTCCAGCGTGACGGCCAGTCGCGCGGCCAGGCCGTCAAGTGCCCTTGCCCTGTCGCCGCTCATCGTGAAGGAGTCCACGATCTCGTCGGCGTAGCGGGCGAAGCCGTACAGGGCGTGCACGTGCGGCCGCTTCCAGACGGGCAGCGGCAGGGTGGCCAGACCGTGACGGGCGTTGAGCCTGCGGCAGAGCTCGTAACTCGCGGTCGGGGTCATCGGGGGGGTCTCCAGTACGCGTTCCGCGGCGAGCCTGCCGGAGATCAGTACCGGGGGCACCCCCACCCCCGGCGCGGTGTACATGCCGGCGAAGTGCAGCCCCGGGACAAGCCGGGCCACGCCCGCCGGCCGGAACCAGGCGGTCTGGGGGAAACGGTGGTCCAGGGCGAACGGGGTGCCGGCCGAGTGGCCGAGCCGCGCCCAGGCGCCGCCACCCTCAGGAAGTCGTCGCCGCTCACCGCGAGATCGTTTCACCAGCGCGTTTCGGCCGTCGAGGCGTATGCTCGACCTTGG
>NZ_JBEXUE010000922.1:0-1521 GCF_040614275.1 Streptosporangium sp. NPDC006013 | reverse complement strand
GGGGCGAGGGTTTCGGTGTAGCTGTTTTGTTTGAGGCTCTTGGAGTGGTGGTCGTAGCGCAGGCGCAGGGTGTCGGCGGTGTGGTAGGCGAAGGCCACGATGGTGTTGGCCAGCGGGTCCTGGCTCCACCGGGCGACGGGCAGCTGGTTCTTGTACCAGGTCAGACAGTTGGTCAGCCAGGCGTGCCGCTGGCCGGCGAAGGGATTGAAAGTGGCGGCGCAAGCCGTGTCGGAGGTGGCCGCGCAGGAGTTGTAGGTGCTTTGCGCCGTGCGGAAGATGGTGGTGATGGTGGTGTCGCCGGGGGTGTCGGCGGGCAGGCGTTCGGCGCCGTGCAGCAGGACCTGCAGGAGTTCGTCGTCGTTGAGAGCGGTGGGGAAACCGGCCGCGGTGTAGGCCTGCAGCAGGCGCAGGGCGGTGGTGAGGTCGGCGTTGGCCTGGAAGAGGGGCTTGCCTGGGGTGGTCAGCTCGGTGACGACGGCATCGTAGTAGCCCTTCTGGCGTTCGGTCAGGAACCGGGTGACCTGGGTGCGAACGGCCTGCTGAGGCTCGGGGTATTCGGTGAGGGTGGCGGTTTCGGCGAAGGACTGCCGATAGCCGCCGCTGACCCAGCGCTCACGGTAGTACTCGGTGGGGTTGCAGACCGGGGGTTCGGGACTGGAATCGGGTCTGCGGCAGACGGTGGGCACCTCCCAGGACTTGGTCCAGGTACGCAGCGTCTGAGGCGGATTCGGAGGCTGGCCGGGAGCGCTGGGCCAGGTGATGCGCAGGTGCATGGTCGCCGACAGGGTCGAGTCGAGGACGGATTCGTCGGTGACGCCGAACTGGTGGCAGTAGCTGAGAGTGGGCCGGGAGCCTTCGGGGAAGGCGTATCGGGCCATCGGGATGGCGTTGCCGCTGTAGGTGACGTTGGCGGGCCGTTCGAGGTTGAGGATCGGGCCCTGCCCGGAGCTGCCGGTGCAGACCGGCACGATGTTGGGAGGAGAGGGCTGGGTGGCGATGGCCTGGTCGGCGGTGCCGAAGAGCTTGTAGTCCTTGTTGTCGACGGCCTGTTTCTGCAATGGCAGCAGGGCGGCGTTGAAGTCGGTGGCGGCGTTCTTGTAGTCCTCGACGAGCCCGGTGTAGAGCTTGTTGGTGTGGGACCCGTCGGGGTTGGGAGTGGGGGCGGCCCTGCTGAGTGCGCCGACGGCGGCGTCGATGTCGAGGCCGGCGGCGACCAGGTCGGCGGTGCGCTGGGGATTCATCTGGGCGGCGTAGCCGGGGTTTTCCGCGGCGAGCTGGCGGTAGCCGGTGGCCATCGACAGCCAGACCGCGGCGTTGGGGATCTTCTCGGCGTCACCGGCCGACACGCCGGCGGGCCATCCGTACCTACGATTGCCGTACCAGGTCAAGAACCCGGTCGCACCACCGGTCTCCTCATACAGATCCAGCACGGCCACCGGGTCATTTTCATGAGTGGGGTAGCTGCCCTTACCGGGCACGAACGGAACCTCCCGCGCCTGCGACACCCCAGCGAAATGAACC
>NZ_JBEXUE010000921.1:0-1525 GCF_040614275.1 Streptosporangium sp. NPDC006013 | reverse complement strand
TGCTCACCCTGAAGGCCGCCTGGATGATCGACACGGTCGGCGTGAAGGCGGCCGCCTCGGAGATCTCCGCGATCAAGGTCGTCGCTCCGAGGATGAGACCTTCGCCCTGGCCCACCTGCTGCGCAGGCGCGCCCCGAGAACGAGCAACCTGGGAGCCGCGATCGGCCTGCTCGGCTGTGGGCACGCGCTGACCCTCTTCACCACCGACTTCTACGACCTGGCCCTGGCCCAGACGCTGCCCGACGCGCAGGCGGAGGCGGTCACGGCCCGGGCCGGTGAGCTGTGGGGATTTCTGTACGGCATGCTGCTGCCCGCCTTCCTCGCCCACGTCGGTCTGTTCACCCTGCTCATCGCGCTGGCCGCGGTCAGGATCGCCCCCTGGTGGGTGCCGGTCGCCGCGTTCGCGGGAACGCTGGTCCCCTTCCTGGCCGTCGACCAGGCGCCGGCCGTGCAGGCGACGGGCGCCCTGTTCCACCTGGCCGCGTACGGCTGGATCGCGCTGCGCGTGCTGCGGATGCCGGACGCCGAGTGGAGTGGGGAGGTCAACGGGCAGGTCACAACCCCGCTTCCCGCGCGCGCATGATCGCCTGTGCCCGGTCCGCCACCTGGAGCTTGGTGAAGACGGCCGACACGTGATTGCGCACGGTCTTCTGGCTCAGCCCGAGCCTGGCGGCGATCTGCGGGTTCGTCAGATGCTCGGCGACCAGGCCGAGAATCTCCCGCTCCCGTCTGGTCAGCTCGGGCAGCGCCTCCTCCCGCCCGTGCTCGCGCCCCTGCTCGCCGAAGTAGCTCACCAGCCGGGTGGCGATGGCCGGGCCGAAGATGGCCTCGCCCTCGGCCACCGCCTGCACGGACCGGACGATCTCCGCCTTCCTCGCGCCCTTGAGAACGTAGCCCCTGGCGCCGGCTCGCATGGCCGCGAACACCGAGTCGTCGTCGTCCGACATGCTGAGCACGACCACCCGGATGTGCGGGTGGTCGTGGGTGAGCCGCTCGGTGGCCGCGACCCCGCCCATCCCCGGCATCGCCAGGTCCATCAGGACCACGTCGGGCTGCGCCCGCCCGACCAGGGCCAGCGCCTGCTCGCCGCTGGCTGCCTCGTCGGCGATTTCGATCCCCTCGGTCGTCGACAGCAGGGTCCGCAGCCCCGCGCGAAAACCCGGATGGTCGTCAACCAGCAGGATCCGGATCACCACTGCCTCCTTCCTCGGCCGCCGGCAGCACGACCCTGACAAGGGTCCCGCCTCCCGGATGCTCCTCGAACACGCACGATCCGCCCAACTCCACAGCGCGCTCCCGCATCGACGCCAGCCCGACCCCCGCGCGGCCCGGCCCTCCGGGGCCGTCGGGGACGGGCGCCTCCCGGCGCATCCACCGGCCGTCGTCGGAGACCTCCAGCCTCAGCGTGCCGTCCGCCACCTCGATCCGCAGCTCCGCGCGGGTCGCTCCGGCGTGCCTGCGCACGTTGGCCAGCGCCTCGGACGCGATCCGGTAGGCGGCGACCACGCTGGCGCCCGGCAGCGGC
>NZ_JBEXUE010000920.1:0-1540 GCF_040614275.1 Streptosporangium sp. NPDC006013 | reverse complement strand
CGCAGACCGACCTTGGGGTGCTTCCTCAGCTCCAAGCTCTCGAATCCGTGGGAGCAGACACGCCCGAGGGTGGGCACGAAACGGCTCACGGACACCGCCTCGCGGCGGTACCTGGTGTTCACCATGGGCGAGGGGAGACCGGTCCGGCCACACCGCCGCACCGGCGTCACCCCGAGGGCGTTTCGGTGTCTGAGGGAGCGAACCGTGAGGTTCACCCGGTCGTGTTCGTCCTGGACCGCCGCGGCCACCCGCTCGACCCGTGTCACCCCGCCCGTGCCCGTCGTCTGCTGGCGGCCGGGCGGGCGGTGGTTCACCGCCACACCCCGTTCGTCATCCGTCTCAGGGACCGGTCGGCTGCCGACTCCACCGTGGCAGGCGTACAGGTCGGTGTCGACCCCGGCTCCAAGCACACCGGCCTGGCCGTGTTCACCGACCATGACGGGAGCCGGACCGGACGGTATGCGATCCGGCTCGACCACCGGGGCGCGCTGATCCGCGACAGGCTCGCCTCCCGGGCCGCACTGCGCCGGGGCCGCCGGGGGCGGAAGCTGCGCTACCGCTCCCCTCGGTTTCTCAACCGCACCAAGCCGAAGGGGTGGCTCGCGCCGTCCCTGCGACACCGCGTCGACACCACCTTGTCGTGGGTGGCTCGGCTGTCCCGGTGGGCGCCCGTGGCCGCCGTCCACGTGGAGAAGGTCTCCTTCGACACCCACGCCCTGTCGGCCGGACGGCCGCTCGAAGGAGTGGAATACCAGCAGGGCACCCTCGCCGGGTACGAGGTCCGCGAATACCTGCTGGCCAAATGGAGGCGCGCTTGCGCCTACTGCGGCGCGAGCGGCGTGCCACTCAACCTCGACCACATCCACCCCCGCAGCCGGGGCGGCTCCGACCGCGTCAGCAACCTCACCCTGGCCTGCATCGGCTGCAACCAGACCAAGAACGCCACCTTCGTGCAGGAGTTCCTGAAAACCAGACCTGCCCTCCTGGCGAAGATCCTCAAACAGGCGAAAGCACCACTGCGCGACGCCGCCGCCGTCAACACCACCCGCTGGGCACTGTGGCAGGCGCTGAAGGCCACCGGCCTACCCGTGGCAGGCGCCTCCGGCGGGCGCACCAAATGGAACCGCTCCCGCACCGGCGCGCCGAAATCCCACACATTGGACGCGCTACACGTCGGCTCGCTCGACACCGTGACCACCTGGCCGTTCACCGTGCTCGTGGTCAAGGCGACCGGGCGCGGCACCTACTGCCGTACCCGCACCGACCGCTACGGCTTCCCCCGCCTGCGACTGCCCCGGACCAAGCAGGTCAAGGGGTTCGCCACCGGCGACCTGGTCCGCGCGACCGTCCCGACCGGCAAGAACACCGGAGTTCACACCGGGCGGGTCTCGGTCCGCTCCACCGGCAGCTTCAACATCACCACCCGGCACGGCCTCGTGCAGGGAATCGGCCACCGCCACATCCGCTTGCTCCAGCGAGCCGACGGCTACGGCTACACCACCCACCCGGAAACGCGGCACCGCGCCGCGTTTCCTCCCCC
>NZ_JBEXUE010000919.1:0-1545 GCF_040614275.1 Streptosporangium sp. NPDC006013 | reverse complement strand
GGGCGGGGGGGGCGCGCCGCTCGGGCGGGCGCCCCCGCGCCGCGCCCGGCCACCCCGCCCGGGGCCCCCCGGCCGGGGCCCCGGCCACGCTCGTCGGCGACGTCGCCGTCTACGATCCGGTCCCCTACTTCTGGTCCGAGCAGTTCGGCCACATGGTCCAGTACGCCGGGTACCACGACGGCGCCCGCCTGATCCGGCGCGGCGACCCGGAGGCCGAGGGAAACACCAGGTGGGCGGTGTGCTGGGTGACCGAGGACGACCGGCTCGCCGCGGTCCTCTCGGTCAACCGCCCCCGCGACCTCGTCCAGGGGCGCCGCCTCATCGAGGGCGGACGGCGCCTCGACGTCAATCGCCTCGCCGACCCTGCGATAGCGTTGCGCGACTGTACGGTGGCGTAACCTCGCCGCCAGGTGTTTGGCGAAGGGCTCGATGTGGTAGTGGTGGATTCGTGACGCTTTCTGTTGCGCAGATCGACCGGGAGACCGACCAGTTGGTGGGCGAGTGGCTCACCCTGACCGAGGTTGCCAGAAGGCTCAACCTGAGCGCCGGTCGCGCCAAGCAACTTCTCAAGGACCGCAAGCTCATCGGAGTGCGCAGGGGCGGTGGCGAGCCACAGGTCCCCGCGGCCTTCCTCGCCGGCGCGGACGTCGTCAAGGGGCTGCCGGGCACTCTCACGGTGCTCCTCGACGCCGGATACGACGACGTCGAGTCGCTCCGCTGGCTTTTCACCCCCGACGACACGCTGCCGGGCTCGCCGGTCGACGCGATCGTGGCGGGCCGCCACACGGAAGTGAAGAGACGTGCCCAAGCCCTCGGTTTCTGACGCCCGTCTGTATCTGTGCACCGACGGACGGCGTGACCGGGGAGATCTCGCGGACTTCCTCGACGCCGCCCTGGCGGGCGGGGTCGACATCGTGCAGCTACGCGAGAAGGGTCTTGAGGCGCGCGAGGAGCTCGACCTCCTCGCCGTCTTCCGTGCGGCCTGCGACCGGCATGGCAAGCTCCTGGCCGTGAACGACAGGGCCGACATCGCCTACGCGATCCGCCCCGACGTGCTCCACCTCGGCCAGGGCGATCTGCCGGTGCCGATCGTGCGCGACATGCTCGGCGACGACATCCTCATCGGGCGTTCCACTCACGCCCCCGAGGAGGCGTCCGCCGCGGCGGTCGAGCCCGGCGTCGACTACTTCTGCTGTGGCCCGATCTGGCCGACGCCCACCAAGCCTGGCAGGCACGCTCCGGGCCCCGGCCTGCTCAGGCATGCCGCGGCCCTGGAGACCGAACGGCCCTGGTTCGGCATCGGCGGCATCGACCTCACCAACCTGGACGAGGTCGTCTCCCATGGGGTGCGCCGGGTCGTGGTGGTGCGGGCGATCACCGAGGCCGACGATCCCAAGGCGGCGGCGGAGGAGTTCAAGCGGAGGCTGGCGGCCTCCGTCTGAAGTCCTTCCGCCCGGCGGGAGCGTGTCTCCGGCTGGGCGGACGGGACACCGAGCACGGCGCCGGCCCGTGCACCGGACCGGTGCGCGCCGGCCCGTGCGCGGG
>NZ_JBEXUE010000918.1:0-1551 GCF_040614275.1 Streptosporangium sp. NPDC006013 | reverse complement strand
CGCACGATCCGTGCCCCGCACGCGCCCGCCGTCTCGCTCGGTGCGCGGATGAGCGCGGCGGCCTTCGGCTGGTCGGCCACCGCGGCCAGGCTGGCGGATGTCTACGCCGGGGCGATGGCGAACCTGCACCGGGTCCCCATCGCGGTCAATTCATGAGACCGGCTCGTAGGCTGGGCCCATGCGCGAAGTGATCGAGGCGGCGCTGAAGAGCGCGGACGTCTCCTACGAGCAGCCCAGGCCGGGGGCCTTCCTGGTGAGGCTCCCCGGCCAGCACAAGCTCGCCACCATGACCTGGCTGATCGTCGGCGACCAGGCCCTGCACGTGGAGGCGTTCTTCTGCCGCCGGCCGGACGAGAACCACGCCGAGTTCTACCGCTGGCTGCTCACCAAGAACGGCTCCATGTACGGGGTGCACTTCGCCCTCGACCCGATCGGTGACGTCTACCTCGTGGGCCGGGCCCCGTTGGGGGCGATCACCGAAGAGGAGATCGACCGCCTTCTCGGGTGCGTGCTCACCTACTCCGACGAGGGGTTCGACCGCGCCCTGGAGCTGGGTTTCGCCACCTCGATCCGGCGCGAGTGGGAGTGGCGTGCCAAGCGCGGTGAGTCGCTCGCCAACCTCCAGGCATTCGCCCGCTTCGCCGATCCCGAGCGCTGAGGGGCACCGGGGGATGCCCACTAAGCTTGTCGGTATGTCGACTTTGGTGCTGCTCCGGCACGGTGAGAGTGAATGGAACGCCAAGGGTCTGTTCACCGGATGGGTGGACGCGGGACTCTCGGTCAAGGGCGAGGAGGAGGCACGGCGCGGAGGAAGGCTGCTGCTCGACGCCGGGGTGCGACCCGACGTGGTGCACACCTCGCTGCTGACCAGGGCGATCCAGACGGCCAACCTCGCGCTGGGCGCCGCCGACCTGCTCTGGCTGCCGGTCTCCCGGTCCTGGCGGCTCAACGAGCGCCACTACGGCGCCCTGCAGGGCAAGGACAAGGCGCAGACACGGGCCGAGTTCGGAGACGAGCAGTTCATGCTCTGGCGTCGCTCCTACGACGTCCCGCCGCCCGCGATCGCCGACGACGACGAGTTCTCCCAGTCCGGCGACCCCCGCTACGCGCTGCTGCCGAGCGAGCTGCTGCCCAGGACCGAGTGCCTCAAGGACGTCGTCGAGCGCATGCTGCCCTACTGGTACGACCAGATCGTGCCCGACCTCGCGGCCGGTAGGAGCGTGCTGGTCGTCGCGCACGGCAACTCGCTCCGGGCGCTGGTCAAGCACCTGGACGGGATCGGCGACGACGAGATCGCCGGGCTCAACATCCCCACCGGCATCCCGCTCCAGTACGAGCTGGACGCGGACTTCCACCCCGTCACCAGGGGCGGCCGGTACCTCGACCCCGCCGCCGCCGAGGCCGCCATCGAGGCGGTGGCCAACCAGGGCAAGTAGTCCCGGTCTCATCCGCAGGAACGTCAGGAGGGCCCGCCGACGAACTTGAGGACGGCGACGGCGAGGCCGGCCGACAGGGCCGTCACGGCGATCCAGAGCCACCAGGCGGGGGTGA
>NZ_JBEXUE010000917.1:0-1556 GCF_040614275.1 Streptosporangium sp. NPDC006013 | reverse complement strand
CGATCTCACACATACAGACGGGCGCGGCGCGGAAACCTCTCGCCGAGGTGGAGCGGGTGTTCGTGAACGCCCAGACCTCCAGCGCCAAGCAGCGCTACCTGCCGTACATGCGCAAGCAGCCGTGCGGCACCTGCGGCGGCAGCGGGTACGACCAGGTGGCCCGGTCCGTGCGGCTGGGCGGGCTGACCTATCCCGACCTGCTCGAGGTGGAAGTACGGGAGGTGCGCAGCTGGGCGAAGCGCGTGGCCGACGACCTGGACGCCCGGCAGCGCGAGGTGGGTGAGCCGCTGCTACAGGACCTGGGCCGCAGGCTCGGGATCCTCGACCGGCTCGGCCTGGCCCATCTCCAGCTGTCCCGGAGCGCGGCGACGCTGTCCGGGGGTGAGTTGCAGCGAACCCGGCTCGCCGCGCAGCTCAGCACCGAGCTGAGCGGCATCGTCTTCGTCCTGGACGAGCCCGGGACCGGACTGCATCCGGCGGACAAGGCGCACCTGCTCGACATCGCCCTGGAGCTACGCAAGGCCGGCAACACGGTGCTCCTGGTCGAGCACGACCCTGAACTGATCGCCCGGGCCGACTGGGTGATCGATATGGGGCCCGGCGCGGGCCGCCTCGGCGGTGAGATCCTGGTATCGGGGCCTCCCGCCGACGCGGCCGCCCACCCGACGTCGCTGACCGGACGTTATCTGGCCGGTAAGGGGCCGCGGCTGCGCCGGGCCCGCCGTCCGGCCGGGGATGACACCGGCTGGGTGGAGCTGCACGGCCTGCGTGCGCACAACGTGACCGCGGACCTGGTGCGTTTCCCCGCCGGTCGGCTCACCTGCCTGACCGGGGTGAGCGGCAGCGGCAAGAGCAGCCTGCTCGGCGCGCTCGCGGCGAGCGTGGAGGCCGCCCTGAACGGGACGACGACCGACACGGTGCGACAGGTGACCGGTCTCGAGGGGTTCGACTGGGTCGCCGTCGTCGATCAGGAACCGCTCGGGCGGACGCCGCGGTCCAACCCGGCCACCTACAGCAAGGCGTTCGACATTGTCCGCAAGCTGTTCGCCGAAACCGACGTGGCGCGCGGACGCGGGGTCAATGCCTCCTGGTTCAGCTTCAACACCGCGGGTGGCGGCCGCTGCGAAACCTGCACCGGTTATGGCCGCAAGCTGGTCGACATGCACTTCCTGCCGGATGTGTGGGTGGTCTGCGACGCGTGCGAGGGTCGGCGCTACAAGCCGGAGGCTTTGGAGATCAGGTATCGGGGGTTGGCCATCGATCAGGTGCTGGAACTGACCGTCGCCGAGGCTGTGGAGCGGTTCTCCGAACCCCGGCAACTCGCGGAAACCCTGGGAGCCTTGAACCAGGTCGGGCTTGGCTATCTCCAGCTCGGCCAGAGCGCCACAGAGTTGTCCGGCGGCGAGGCGCAGCGGCTGAAGCTGGCGTCCGCGATCCAGCGCGGTGCCGCGGGCCGCAAGACCGGCCTTGTCGTTCTCGACGAACCCGTCTCGGGCCTGCACCCGTCTGACATCCAGCGTGTGGTGGATGCGCTCGATGTGTTGCTCGACTCGGGC
>NZ_JBEXUE010000916.1:0-1557 GCF_040614275.1 Streptosporangium sp. NPDC006013 | reverse complement strand
ACCAATGCATTGCCGCTCTGCGGGAGTGGATCGAACAGGAGCGCTCAGGTAAGAGGGGCTGACCCTCACCCGCCCAAGTCAAGTCCTAGACGTTTCCAAGCGTGATCTTTTAGACCTGTGGGGCGGATGAGATCCATTCGCGGCAACACAGGGGGATCCAGCAAGTATGGGGATGTTTCGTAAGGCCATGCCCGTCGCGACGGCGGTAGCCGCGCTGGCGATCGTGGCGATGGCGCCCGTCTCGGCGGCGTCGGCCTCGGCGGTGACGATCAGCGTTCAGCGCGCTCACGTCGAGACGGTGAAGGAGTGGCGGTCGAATTTCACCTGCCCGACGAACCAGGTGCTCACCGGTCGCAGCCACTACGGCGATGAGAACGCCGACACCACGTATTCCTGCAGCTTCATCTTCATCAACGGTGAGCAGGTCAGGGTGTCGCTGCTCGACTGGAGTACGCAGATGAAGGAGAAGGACTCCTTCTACGAACCCACCCTGGGGAGCGTCGCGATCGCCGGGCGGATGCACACCGGTGACGAGAACGGCATGACGCGGTACCGCCCCGCGACGCTGTTCTGGCAGGGCCGGCAGGTGCAGTTGATCAGCAAGACCTGGAGCGGCATCTACAAGGAGAACAACCACTCCTGGACCGCTGGACACAACCAGGTCATGACCGGCCGCCTGCACCTCGGGGACGAGAACGGCAAGACCCAGTACCAGTACTCGACGGTGACCTTCGCGGGCTGAACCCACAGACGTACTGGCACGAGAAAGAAGGAAAGACGATGACGAATCACCGCACGACCGTGTCCGCCGCGCTGGCCGTCGCCGCGCTGGCGGCCGTGACCATGGGTTCTCCCGCAGCGGCCGCCGATTACACGATCGAGGTCCGGGCCGGTTCCACCAAGACGATGCCGTCCGAGAAGAACTCCCAGTTCATCTGCCCGGTGAACCAGGTGCTCACCGGCCGCAGGCACGTCGGCGATGAGAACGCCCCGACCACGTACTACTGCGGAACGATCTACATCAACGGGGAGCGGGTCTTCGTGCACTCCGGTGACTGGACCCAGCCCCGCAAGGAGAGCGAGGGCTATATCGTCGCCTCGGCCGACCAGGTGCTGGTCGGCAGATGGCACGAGAAGGACGAGAACGGCCCCACGAGGTACCGCACCGCCGCGCTGTACTGGCAGAACCGCCAGGTGAAGGTGACCGGCCCGATCTGGAGCGACCAGTACAAGGAGAGCAGCCACACCTCGATGGCGCCCTCCAACCAGGTCATGACGGGCCGGGTCCATAACGGCGACGAGAACGGCAAGACCCAATACCAGTACTCCAAGCTGGTCTTCACGGACTGACCCGAGGCCACGCTGCGACATGGCTCTGCTCCTGCGCGGCCAGGGGCAGAGCCTGCGCGCGGACGGTGTCCTCATCGGCGGCCACCAGGCGCGCGATCACCGCGACGGTGTTCCCCCCGGCCGAAGCCAACACGATCATCGCCCGCCGGTACCGGACCGAACTGGTGCTGCCCCGGCGGACGATCTGCTGCAGCTTCTGCCCTTCGG
>NZ_JBEXUE010000915.1:0-1559 GCF_040614275.1 Streptosporangium sp. NPDC006013 | reverse complement strand
CCGCCAAGCAGGTCATCCTGCAGCAGCTCCGTGACGCCGAGGACGAGATCAACTTCGGGGAGTTCGCCAGCCGCGAGGGCGAGCTGGTGGCCGGCGTCATCCAGCAGGGCAAGGACCCGAGGGTGGTCCTGGTCGACCTGGGCAAGATCGAGGCGGTGCTGCCGCACAGCGAGCAGGTCCCGGGTGAGGAGTACGTCCACGGCGAGCGGATCCGCTGTTACGTGGTCCAGGTCAAGAAGGGGCACAAGGGCCCCTCGGTGACCCTGTCGCGCACCCACCCCGGGCTGGTGAAGAAGCTCTTCGCGCTGGAGGTGCCGGAGATCGCCGACGGTACGGTGGAGATCGCCGCCATCGCCCGCGAGGCCGGTCACCGCACCAAGCTCGCGGTCAGGTCGCGGCGGCCGGGGGTGAACGCCAAGGGCGCCTGCATCGGCCCGATGGGCTCGCGCGTGCGCAACGTGATGACCGAGTTGCACGGTGAGAAGATCGACATCATCGACTGGTCGGAGGATCCCGCGGAGTTCGTGGGGAATGCCCTGTCGCCGGCGCGCGTTTCCCACGTAGAGGTGATCGACTTCGACGGCCGTGCCGCGCGGGTGACCGTGCCGGACTACCAGCTCTCCCTCGCCATCGGCAAGGAGGGGCAGAACGCCCGGCTGGCCAACCGCCTCACCGGCTGGCGCATCGACATCCGTCCCGACACCCAGCCGGGGGACGCGGCAGGTTCCGCAGATGCGTCCACACGGTAAGCTGGAATATGGTGGCCAGGCTGCCCCACTGAGAACGTGTGTGGGGTGCCGGGTTCGCACGGTTTCCTCCGAGCTGCTCCGCCTGGTGGTGGTCGAGGGCGTTATAGTCCCCGACCTGCGAAGACGGCTCCAGGGGCGTGGTGCTTCACTGCATCCCACCCTGAGCTGTCTCGAACTCGCAGAGCGTCGCCGAGCGTTTCCGCGTGCGTTTCGCGTTGCGGTTCCGCTCGACCTGTCGCGGCTGCGTGGCCACCTGGAAGAGCAACAGGCTGAAAGGATCGGGTGAAATGGTTACCGACTGTCATGTAGGACGCCGATTTGATGGGCTGGTCAGATAGCTATGAGCGCCTGATGAGCATGCGGCGATGAGTACGTCAACGTAACGACGGTCCGGCGGCACCGCCTCCCGGGCCGAGACAAGGGAGTGCAGTGGCGAAGGTCCGGGTATACGAGCTCGCCAAGGAGTTCGGTGTGGAGAGCAAGGTCGTCATGGCCAAGCTCCAGGAGATGGGCGAGTTCGTGCGTTCGGCGTCCTCGACTATCGAAGCACCGGTAGTCCGCAGGCTCACGGAAGCGCTAGGCGGCCCCAGTAAGGGTTCGTCCGACAGGGGCAGAGGCCCCAGGCCGCCTCAGGCGGCACCTCGGCCGGGTGACGGCCAGCCAAACGGCGTCTCTTCGGCGCCGACATCCATCCCCAAGCCGGGACCGGCCCCTCGGCCGGGTACGACCGGCAGGCATGGCCGGTCCTCCGCCAGGCGCTGGCCCAGGCGCTGAAGGGTGACGGCACCGTCCTGCTCCGCATGGCCGACC
>NZ_JBEXUE010000914.1:0-1593 GCF_040614275.1 Streptosporangium sp. NPDC006013 | reverse complement strand
ATGTCGGCGCTGGCTGAGCTGTATGTGCATGGTGTGGTGGTGGATTGGCAGGCGGTGCTTCCGGGTGGGCGCCGGGTGGAGTTGCCGACGTATGCCTTCCAGCGTCAGCGGTTCTGGCCTGATGGTGCTGGTTCGCGGGTGGGGAATGTGGCGGCTGCCGGGTTGGCGGCCGCGGGGCATCCGTTGCTGGGTGCGGCGGTGGGGCTGGCCGGTTCTGATGGGGTGTTGCTGACCGGCCGGTTGTCGTTGCGGTCGCATTCGTGGCTGGCCGATTACGTGGTGATGGGTTCGGTGGTGGTGCCGGGTTCGGCGTTTGTGGAGTTGGCGGTGCGGGCGGGTGATCAGGTCGGCTTTGATGTGGTGGAGGAGCTGACGCTGGCCGCGCCGTTGGTGCTGGGTGAGGATGACGCGGTCGCGGTGCAGGTGTGGGTGGGCGTGGCGGAGGAGTCGGGCCGTCGTGATGTGAGCGTCTACGCCCGGCCGGCTGAGGCGGCCGATGAGGAGCCGTGGGTGCGGCACGCGACCGGTGTGCTGGCTGCCGGTGGCCGGGTGGCCGAGGCTTTCGACGCGACGGTCTGGCCACCACAGGGGGCGACGGCGATCGAGCTGGACGGGTTGTACGAGCGGCTGGCCGAGGGCGGGCTGAGCTACGGGCCGGCGTTCCAGGGCCTGAAGGCGGCTTGGCGGGGTGCGGGTGGTGAGGTGTTCGCCGAGGTCGTCCTGCCCGAGCAGGTGGAGTCGAGCGCGGGTTCGTTCGGGGTGCATCCGGCGTTGCTGGACGCGGCGTTGCACGCGGTGAGCTTCGCCGGGCTGGACGTTTCCGGGGGCGGCCGGTTGCCGTTCTCCTGGGGTGGAGTGTGCCTGCACGCGGCCGGTGCATCGCTGCTGCGCGTACGGCTGGCCAGGACGGGCGACGATGCGGTGTCGCTGGCGGCGGTGGATGCCGCCGGGGAGCCGGTGATGTCGGCGCGGTCGCTGGTGTTTCGCGCGATCCCGTCCGACTGGTTCGCCGCCGCTGGTGGTCGGGTGCTGGAGCGGGATGCGCTGTTCGGGGTGGAGTGGATGCCGTTGACGGATCTCCCGGCGGCTGAGGTGTCGCCGTTGGCGATGCTTGGCTCGGACTTGCTGGGTCTCGCGGGGGTTTGGCAGGCGGACGGGCGTGAGGTTCGGGTTCATGGGGATCTGGCGTCGTTGGTGGGGGCGGGTCCGGTGCCGGGTGTGGTGCTGGCGGAGGTGATCTCGGACCCGGTGGGTGGGGTGGTGGAGTCGGCGCACGAGTTGGCCGCCCGTGTGTTGGGTCTGGTGCAGGGATGGTTGGCTGATGACCAGTGTCGTGATTCTCGGCTGGTGTTCCTGACCAGGGGTGCGGTCGCGGCTCAGGACGGCGAGGTGCTGGCTGATCTTCCGGCTGCGGCGGTGTGGGGTCTGGTGCGGAGCGCGCAGTCGGAGAATCCCGGCCGGTTCGTGCTGGTGGATGTGGACGGGCAGGAGATCTCTACGTCGGTGCTGGCCGGTGTGCTGGCGTCGGGTGAGCCGCAGGTGGCGGTGCGCGAGGGTGGGGTGCGGGTTGCCCGGCTGGTACGGGTGAAGCCT
>NZ_JBEXUE010000913.1:0-1598 GCF_040614275.1 Streptosporangium sp. NPDC006013 | reverse complement strand
GGTGCGGCGGAGCGCAGGGGTAAGTACCTCTGGCTGCCGCTGGACGGCCCCGACGCCATCCTGGCGCACCTCGGGATGAGCGGCCAGTCCCTCGTCGGGCACGGCACGCTCCGCGCCGGAGTGATCGGCCCCGTCGATCGGGCCGCCACCCCCGGCGAGCTGGAGACCATGTGCGCGCTGCTCGACCGGGCGCTCTCGGCGGGCGCGGCCGGGCTCTCCAGCGGGCTCATCTACACCCCCGGCACCTACGCGAGCACCGACGAGGTCGTCGCGCTGGCCGCCGTCGCGGCCGGGCACGGCAAGCCGTACGTCACCCACCTGCGCGATGAGATGTCACGTGTGGAGGAGGCTCTGGAGGAGGCCGTCGAGATCGCGCGCAGGAGCGGTGCCCCGCTGCACGTCTCCCACCACAAGACGGCGGGCAAGTACGCCTGGGGACGCACCGAGCGCACCCTGCCCAGAATCGCCGGACTGCGGGCCGAGGGCATGGACGTGACCTGCGACGTCTATCCCTACACCGCGGGAAGCACGGCGCTGGGCGCGATGCTCCCGCCCTGGGCCTCGGACGGTGGGGTGTCCGCGTTGATGGCGCGACTGGCCGACCCCGGCCAGCGCGATCGGATGCGCCGAGCCATCGCCGAGGGCGTCCCCGGCTGGGAGAACACCGTCGGCAACGGCGGCTGGGACCGCATCTCGATCGCCTGCGCGCCACGCCACCCCGAGACGGAGGGGCACACGATCGCCGAGCTGGCCGCCGCCCGCGGCCAGGACCCCCTCGACGTGGCCGCCGCCCTGCTCGTCGCCGAGCGGGGCGAGGTCACGATCATCAGCCACTCCATGATCGAGGACGATGTGCGGCGGGTGCTGGCCGCGCCGTACTCGATGATCGGCTCCGACGGCGTGCCCAAGCCCGGCGGCCGTCCCCACCCGCGCTGGGCGGGGACGTTCCCCCGCGTGCTCGGGCACTACACCCGGGAGCTGGGACTGCTCGACCTGGAGACGGCGGTGCACAAGATGACCGGCATGGCCGCGGCCAGGTTCGGGCTGGCAGGGCGCGGCGTGATCAGTGACGGCGCCCATGCCGACCTGGTCGTCTTCGACCCCGGCTCGATCGCCGACGGCGCCACCTTCGCCGCGCCGCTGGTCCCGCCGACGGGAGTCCACTCGGTGATCGTCGCCGGTGAGCGCGTGGTCCGCGACGGTGCCGAGACCGGCGCCCGGCCGGGGACGGTGCTGGCCACGTGATCGACGGTGACGGTGACCTCGGGAAGGACGACGGGTTGCGGGAGGATGGGGCGATGACAGGGTTCGACCTGCCGGGTGAGAGCGGCGCCGCCGCGGTGATCTCCAGGGTGGCCGTGTCGGTGCCGGGGCTGATCTCCGTCCACGAGGACGCCGAGCTGCCCCTCGCCAGCGTCGGCAAGCTGCTGCTGCTCGCCGTGGTGGCACGGGGGATCACCGAGGGGGAGCTCGATCCCGCCGAGATCGTGGAGCTGCGGGAGGACCGAACAGAACGTGGCCTGCGGCCAGCGCGAACAGCGTGTCGTCACTGCCACGGCCGACGTTGTCGCCGGGGTGGAAGTGGGTGCCACGCTGAC
>NZ_JBEXUE010000912.1:0-1636 GCF_040614275.1 Streptosporangium sp. NPDC006013 | reverse complement strand
GGAACTGTCGGGCCGGACGGCGTACTGACCGCGATGGCGGTCGACACCCTCGCCGCGGAGGCCGAAGCCGGTTCTGGCCCGGACGCGGTGCTGGTGCCGGCACTGCGCGGGGGCCAGGACGAGCAGAAGACGATCGTGATGGCGCTGGCCGGGTTGCACGTGCATGGGGTGCCGGTGAGCTGGCCGGCCATGTTCCCCGGTGCCCGCCGGGTGGAGCTGCCCACCTACGCCTTCCAGAAGGAGCGGTTCTGGCCGACCGGTCGGCGGGGCGGGGACGCACGAGGTCTGGGGCTTGAGACGGCGCTCCACCCGCTGCTGGGGGCGGTGGTGGTGTCGCCGGAGTCCGGTGGGGTGGTCTTGACCGGGCGGTTGTCGGCGTCGACCCATCCGTGGATCTGCGACCACGAGGTTCTGGGACGGGTGCTGATGCCCGGGACGGGGTTCGTGGAACTGGTGGTCCGCGCGGGTGACGAGGTCGGTTGCGCGGTGGTGGAGGAGCTGGCGCTGCAGGCGCCGCTGGTGTTGCCCGAGTCCGGTGGGGTGCGGGTCCAGGTGGTCGTCGACGGCCCCGGTGCGACCGGCAGGCGCGCGGTCCGGGTGTACTCCCGAGCCGATGAGCGGGCGGGTGGTGAGTGGACGCTGCACGCCCAGGGAGTGCTGGCGGAGCGGGCGGCCGAACCGGGGTTCGATCTGGTGCAGTGGCCGCCGGCGGGGGCGGCCGAGGTGGAGGTGGCGGGAGCGTACGAGCGGCTGGCCGAGATCGGTTATGGCTACGGGCCGGCGTTTCAGGCGTTGCGGGCGGCGTGGCGTCGGGGGGAGGAGTCGTTCGCCGAGGTCGTGCTGGGTGAGCGGGTGGCTGCGGAGGCGGGGCGGTTCGGGGTGCATCCGGCGCTGCTGGACGCGGCGATGCACGTGTCGCTGATCGACCCCTCGGGCGTGGCGGGCGGCGGGCGGGCGGTGTTGCCGTTCGTGTGGCGGCAGGTGGTGCTGCACGCCTCGGGTGCCTCGACGCTGCGGGTGCGGGTGCGGCATTCGGGTGAGCACACGCTGAGCTTGGACGTGGCCGATGAGAACGGCAGGCCGGTGCTGTCGGCGGGGTCGATGGTGGGGCGTCCGGTGTCGGCGCAGCAGCTGGGCGCGGCAGCGGAGCAGCCCCTGTTCCAGGTGGCATGGAATCCGATCGAGGTGCCCGCGGCCGGTGCGGCGCAGGTGACCGAATGGTCCGCTTCTCCTGATGCGGCTGTCGATGCCGCCGATTCGGTTGTGGTGGTGGACTGCACGGTACGGCCGGCCGGTGAGACGCCGGAGGTGGTGCGCTCAGTGGTCGGTGGCGTGCTTGAGGCGCTGCAGGCGTGGCTGGAGCGGGAGGATCCGACGTCGGCGCCTTTGGTGGTGGCGACCCGGGGCGCGGTGGCGGTGGGCGAGGGCACGGACGTGGATGTGGATGTGGCGGTCGCTCCGGTATGGGGGTTGGTGCGGGCGGCGCAGGCCGAGCATCCGGGACGCTTCGTGCTGCTGGATCTGGACGAGGGCCGGGAACGGGACGCGGCGGTGCGGGCGGCGGTGGCCTGCGGGGAGCCGGAGCTGGCGGTGCGGTCCGGGGCGTTCCTGGTGCCCCGGCTGGTCAGGATGGTCC
>NZ_JBEXUE010000911.1:0-1643 GCF_040614275.1 Streptosporangium sp. NPDC006013 | reverse complement strand
TCCGCCCCCGGCCCCGGCCCCCCCCCCGCCCCGGCCCCACCCCCGGCCCACGACGCCACCCCCTGGCACCTCCACCACCGGGCCGCACGCCGCGGGGCCGGATACCGGGCGGCCGGACGCGCGGCTGGCGAGCGCGCTGCGCGCCGAGGGGTTCACCGTCGACGCCGAGACCAGCGGCGGGGCGAACGCGGACGGCGAGCGGGTGTGGAACCTGCTGCGCTCGGCGCGGGAGGGGGACCTGCTGCTGATCCGGCTGCCCGCCGACGGCGGCTGGACCTCGGGGCAGCTGGGATCGATGATCGGCACGTTCGGGCGGCAGGTCGGCGAGTCGCTGGCGGCCGCCGTGCTGCTGATCGTGGACTTCGGCTGGAGCGCCCTCGACGGCTCCGCCGAACCGGTCAGGCAGCTCGCCGTGGCCGGGGAGCCGAGGGTGGCGGCGGCGGCGCTGACCCTCACACTGAGGCTCGACGAGACGGTGCCCGGCCCGGTGCGCACGCTGACCGACGTCATCGCGGAGGGCCTGATGACGCGGGCCGCCGACCTCGACGGGGACGGGACGATCAGCGTCGGGGACCTGCACGCCTACGCGCTCGCCCGCTACACGGCGGTCTCGGCCGCCCGCACCCCCATTCTGATCGCCTACGGAGCCGTCGCCGGTGTCGCCCTGACCCCGGCGAGGGACGCCGCCGCCCCGCACGCCGCCTTCACCCACGCCCTGGCGCGGCTCGGCGATCACGCCCCGCCCGGCTGCGGGATCGAGATCGTCCGGCGGGTCTACGAACTCCACCTGAGCGAGCCGGCCAGGGAGCTGCTGCGCAGGGCCGCCCTGCTCGACGAGGGCGAGCCGATCGACGAGATCCTCGGCGACGCCGCCGAGCTCAGGCAGTGGGGCCTGCTGGGCGAGACGACCACGTTCGTCCATCCGGACGTGCGGAGATTCGGCCACTCGCGGCTCTCGGCGGCCGAGCGGGCGCAGACCTCGGCGCTGCTCCGCCGCCACCGGGCCGGGCTCCGTACGGTACGGCCCCGGGCCAGGCTCACCGCCGACCGGTGGACCACCGAGGACCAGCTCGGGCACCGGGTCTACGCCGAGGCCATCGCCGCGTTCGTCCGCCACCCCGAGACCCGGCCCCCGCTGACGATCGGCGTCAAGGGGCCGTGGGGCACCGGCAAGACCTCCCTGATGCGGATGATCCAGGACCTGCTGGACCCCGGGGCCGCCGGGGACGATCCCGCCCCGATCCACCTGCCCGGCTCCCGTGCGGAGCGGACGCTGACCAACGCCGAGGTGCTGGCCAGGACCGGCCGGCGCCCCCGGGGGAGCGCCGGGCGGGCGGAGCCGGACCCGCTCCCGCTGCGGCGGGCGGACTGGCGGCCCACGATCTGGTTCAACCCGTGGATGTACCAGAACGGTGAGCAGGTCTGGGCCGGACTGGCACACGAGATCATCAGTCAGGTCACCCGGCGGCTGCCCCGCGCCGAGCGGGAGCGGTTCTGGCTGGAGCTGAATCTGTCCAGGATCGACCGGGAGGCGGTCCGCAGCCGCGCCTACCACCTGGCGCTGACCCGCCTGGCACCGGTGGCCCTCGGCCTGGTCGCCACCCTCGTCCTCACCGGGGCGCTGCTGGCCGCCGCCGCGCTGC
>NZ_JBEXUE010000910.1:0-1645 GCF_040614275.1 Streptosporangium sp. NPDC006013 | reverse complement strand
GCAGGAGTTCCACGTCGCCGAAGGTCAGCCCCTCGACGACCTCCCGGAACTCCGCCAGCATCGGGTCCATCAGCGGCGAGTGGAACGCGTGACTCACCCGCAGCCGGGTGGCCTTGCCGAAACGCGCGGCGGTTCGCAGGACGGCGTCCCCGTCCCCGGCGATCACCACCGACGACGGCCCGTTCACTGCGGCGATGACGGCCCCGTCCTCCAGCAGCGGCTCGACCTCCGCCTCCCCGGCCTGGACCGACATCATCGCCCCGCCCTCGGGCAGGCGCTGCATCAGCCGGCCCCGGGCCGCGACCAGCGCGCAGGCATCGTCCAGCGACAGCACACCGGCCACGTGGGCGGCGGCGATCTCGCCGATCGAGTGCCCCACCAGAACATCCGGTGTCACGCCCCAGGACTCGACCAGGCGGAAGAGTGCCACCTCGATCGCGAAAAGCGCCGGCTGGGCGAACTCGGTACGGTCCAGCAGCCCCTGGTCCGCGCCGAACATCACCTCACGCGGTGACCGCTCCAGCCTGTCGGCCAGCCGCGCGAACACCTCGTCCAGCGCGCGGGCGAAGACCGGGAACCGGGCGGCGAGCTCGCGGCCCATCCCGATCCGCTGCGCGCCCTGCCCCGCGAACAGCACCGCCAGCGCGCCCGGCGGCCCGGCGACACCACGTGCCGCCTCGGTCACACCGCCGCCGGTGGCCAGCAGCACCGCCCGATGAGCGAACTCCGAGCGCGCCGCCACCAGCGAATAGCCGACATCGACCGGATCCGCGCCGGTCTCAGCCACAAAGGACGTCAGCCGATCGATCTGGGCACCGAGCGCGGCCTCGGTCCTACCGGAGACCACCCAGGGCACCACGACAGGCGCCGTACCCGGTGTCGTACCAGGCTCGGAGGGCTTGGCCGGAGCCTCCGAAGCGGGAGGATCGGACGGCTGCCCCGGCTCGGGCACGGGGTCCGGCACCTGCTCGACGATCACGTGCGCGTTGGTGCCGCTGATCCCGAACGACGACACACCGGCCCGCATCGGACGACCACTGTCCGGCCACGGTCGGCTGCTGGTCAGCAACTCGACCTGACCACCTCTCCAGTCCACTCTGGACGATGGCTCGTCGATGTGCAGTGTGCGCGGCAGGGTCCGCTGTTGCATCGCCAGCACCATCTTGATCACGCCGGCGACGCCGGCCGCCGCCTGGGCATGGCCGATGACGGATTTCAGTGATCCCAGGAGAAGCGGTGTGCTCCGGTTCTGGCCATAGGTCGCGAGGATGGCTTCGGCTTCGATCGGGTCGCCCAGACGAGTTCCGGTGCCATGCGCCTCGACCGCATCGATGTCTTCGGCGCGTAGGCCGGCATCGTCCAGAGCCTGTTCGATGACCCGCTGCTGCGCGAGGCCGTTCGGTGCGGTCAGCCCGTTGGACGCGCCGTCGGAGTTCACCGCCGAACCGCGCACCACCGCCAGCACCTGATGACCGTTGCGCCGGGCGTCCGACAGACGTTCCAGCACCAGCACGCCCACGCCCTCGGCCCATCCCGTGCCGTCGGCGGCATCGGCGAACGCCTTGCACCGCCCGTCCGGGGAGAGGCCGCCCTGCTTGGCGAACTCCAGGAAGATGCCCGGCGTCGACATGACGGTGACCCCGCC
>NZ_JBEXUE010000909.1:0-1647 GCF_040614275.1 Streptosporangium sp. NPDC006013 | reverse complement strand
ACCACGTAGGAGGCGCACTTGTCGACCTCCGCGGGCGCGCACTGCTGCCAGATCTCGGTGCCGCCCCGCATCAGGATCTTGTCGGCGTCCTTGACGACGTTGTGCTCGGCACCGAAGTTGATCAGTGCCCAGGCGTCCTTGGCGTAGTACGTCTCGTCGAACATGACCGCGTTCGGGTGACCGAGGTTGGTGAAGCGCAGGATCGCCCCGAACACCGTGACCAGCAGCGGGCCCAGCCAGCCCCACAGGGGGTTTCCCGGCATCGGCGGCACCAGACGGTCACGAGCGGAACCCGAGGGCCCGCCGTCGGGCTGGGGCTCCGGCTGCTCTGACGCCTGGCTGGGGAAGTCGGTCACGGCCACCCGGACATCGTACGGTCCCCTTACCGTAGCTAGCCCAGGAAACACCTCACTACAGGACTAAATGGTTAACTTCTCCCCGCGCCGGGGGGCCATCCGAAATGCGGGAGGATGGAGCGGTGACGGACAACGGCAGGCTTGTGCTGGCAGGGGCTCCGATCGGGCAGGCGGGCGACGCCTCACCCCGGCTGAGGCTGGCGCTGGAGAGCGCGGACGTGGTCGCGGCGGAGGACACCCGGCGGCTGCGGCGCCTGGCCGGGGAACTGGGCGCCGAGATCGGCGGCCGGGTCGTCTCCTACTACGACGCCAACGAGGCAGGGCGGGCCGCCGAGCTCCTCGGTGCGCTCCAGGACGGCAAGACGGTGCTGGTCATCACCGACGCCGGCATGCCGGGCGTCTCCGACCCCGGCTACCGGCTGACCCATCTGGCGGTCGAGGCCGGGATCGCGGTCACCTCGCTGCCGGGGCCGTCGGCGGTGACCACGGCGCTGGCCGTCTCGGGGCTGCCCAGCGACCGGTTCTGTTTCGAGGGCTTCCCGCCGCGCAAGTCCGGTGAGCGCTCCCGCAGGCTCTCGGCCCTCGCGGAGGAGGAGCGCACGATGGTGTTCTTCGAGGCGCCGCACCGGCTCGGTGCCGCGCTGGCGGCGATGGCGGAGGCGTTCGGCGCCGACCGCCGGGCGGCGGTCTGCCGCGAGCTCACCAAGACCTACGAGGAGGTGCGGCGGGGCGGTCTCGGCGAGCTGGCCGAGTGGGCGGCCGGGGGCGTCAAGGGGGAGATCACCATCGTGGTCGCCGGGTACGCCGGGCAGGCCCTGCCGCCGGTGATCGAGGACCTGGTGGACGAGGTCGCGCGCCGCGAGGAGACGGGGGTGCCGAGGAAGCAGGCGATCGTGGATGTGGCGAAGGCGGCTGGAATCCCCAAACGGGATCTTTATCAAGCTGTCCATCGAGGCTGACTTTTCACCATAATTCCCTGAATGGGATCAACACGGGATCGTCTCTTGCCGCCCATGTCGGGAAATGTCGCCTGGGGCTGGCTGGGGTCGTTGCTGGTCGCGGCCTTCGGAGGGATCCTGCGCTTCGTCGGCCTCGGGCGGCCGCGTGCCGTCGTGTTCGACGAGACGTGGTACGCCAAGGACGCCTGGGCGCTGATCAACCACGGGGTGGAGCGGGCCTCGCTCGGCACCAGGGAGAATCCCCTCGCCGACAGGATGATCATGCAGGGGAACACCGACTTCCTGGTCAAGTGCACCCCGCCGGAGGCCGACCCCTGCCCGCTCTACGTGGC
>NZ_JBEXUE010000908.1:0-1653 GCF_040614275.1 Streptosporangium sp. NPDC006013 | reverse complement strand
CGTGCTCCATCCCTGAGGGACTCCCCGTGAGGCCGCGCCGGCGACTGGACTGAGGAGAGCGGGGTCGCGAGGAACGAGCGACCCCGCTCGACGAGGGAAGGAGCCGGATCCCAGCGGCCTCACCGCGACGCGCAGCGTCGCCAGTGGTACAGAGCCGGATAAGAGCGGCCGAACCGCGACGCGTTAGCGTCGCAATCAACGCGGCGGTCCCGAGATGTTCAGGTCGCCGGCGTGGAAGGCGTTCTGGGTCGGCTCCAGGCCGACCCTGATCAGCGACTCCACCACGTCGGCCGCACGGTCGACCAGGAACCCGAGATCCTTGCGCTCGGCGGTGGCGAAGTCACGCAGGACATAGCTCGCGGCGTCCATCCGGCCCGGCGGGCGGCCGATGCCGAACCGCACCCGCAGGTAGTCCTTGGTCGCCAGCGACTTGGTGATCGACTTCAGCCCGTTGTGACCGTTGTCGCCGCCGCCCAGCTTGGCCCTCAGCGCGCCGTACGGGATGTCCAGCTCGTCGTGGACCACGATCACCCGGGCCGGATCGACCTTGTAGAAGTCGGCCAGGGCCTTGACCGGTCCGCCGGACAGGTTCATGAAGGACAGCGGCTTGGCCAGCACCGCGGGGACACCCGCCAGGCGGCCCTCCAGCACCTCCGAGCGCGACCTGTGCGCCTTGAACCGCCCACCGGCGCGCGCGGCCAACTCGTCCAGGACCATGAACCCCGCGTTGTGCCGGTTTCCTACGTACTCCGGCCCGGGGTTTCCCAGGCCCACGACCAACCAGCGGTCCACGATCGGCATCCCCTTCATACGCGCGTCAGGGCGGCCCGGAACCGGGCCGCCCTGACAGATCTAGCAGAGAAAACTACTCGGCGCTCTCGGCGGCCGCACCCTCGGCCGGAGCGGCCTCGGCGGCCTCGCCCTCGGCCGCCGGCTCGGCGGTCGGGGCCGCGGAGATGATCAGGACCAGCGCCTCGGGGTCGGCGGCGAGGGTCGTGCCCTTGGGCAGCTTCAGGTCGGCGGCGGTGATCTGGGTGCCGACCTCCAGGCCCTCGACGTCGACCTCGACGCCCTCGGGAATGTGGGTGGCCTCGGTCTCGACCGAGACGGAGACGAGCTGCTGGTCGAGGATGCCGTCGGCGACCTCACCGGTCACGATGACGGGAATGTCGACGGTGACCTTCTCGCCGCGCCTGACGAGCAGGAGGTCGACGTGCTCAAGGAAGCCCTTGATCGGGTCGCGCTGGACGCCCTTGGGCAGCGCGAGCTCGGCGACCGCACCCTCAAGGCGGATCAGCACGTTCGGCGTACGCAGGGCGAGCAGCAGCTCGTGACCCGGCAGGGACAGGTGCCTCGGCTCGGAGCCGTGTCCGTAGAGGACGACGGGCACCTTGTCCTCGCGACGGATCTTGCGGGCGGCGCCCTTGCCGAACTTGTCGCGGAGCTCGGTGGTGATTACCACTTCGGACATGACTGATCTCCTAGGGATCTCGAAAATCGGAAGATGCGTTCCCCCTCACCCGCCCTAGCGGAAGGCGTTACGAACGCAACCTGACAAGCCTACCGTGCTTACTGCGACGCTGGCGCGTCGCCGACAACCCGTGAGGCCGCGCCGGCGACTGGACTGAGGAGAGGGAGGTTGCGAGGAACGAA
>NZ_JBEXUE010000907.1:0-1654 GCF_040614275.1 Streptosporangium sp. NPDC006013 | reverse complement strand
TTGGGCCAACCAGCCCAGCATGGTGGAGAGCGGATCCCAGCTCCAACTCTGTCCGGCGTACGCCGATGGTGTCTACCCCAGGACGTTCACTTGGGGCGGCGGCCCGGCTGCTTTCGGTCCGGCTCTCCCGCCCCGTCACCGCGGCCTTCGCCGCCACGGGCACCCCCTCGATCGCCGAGGCCCTGGAGCGGCTGCGCTCAGGACCCGCGCCGCGGATCGCGCTCGCCTCCTACCTCCTGGCCCCGGGCTTCTTCCAGGACCGTCTGGAGACGTCCGGTGCCGACCTGGTCGCCGCCCCCCTGGGGGTGGACGCCGATCTGGCCGCGCTGGTGTGGGCCCGGTTCGACCAGGCGTGCCCGGCGCCGGTGACCTTGGACTCGGACCGGAGGCGCCTGGTCTCCGCGCGCCCGGTCCTGGCGGAAAGGAACGGCCGGTGGTGACCGCCGGCCGCGGGCTCAGCCGTCGGAGTCGCGGTCGCGCCGGCGCAGGTAGCGCTCGAACTCGGCGGCGATGGCGTCACCACTGGCCTCGGGCAGCTCGGCGGCGTCCTTGCGCTCCTCCAGCTCCTTGACGTACTCGGCGACCTCGCTGTCCTGAGAGGCCAGCTCGTCGACGCCGTGCTCCCAGGCCCGGGACTCCTCGGCCAGCTCGCCCAGCGGCATCGGGATGTCGAGCAGGTCCTCCATCCGGCTGAGCAGTGCCATGGTGGCCTTCGGGTTGGGGGGCTGGGCCACGTAGTGCGGCACCGAGGCCCACAGCGACACGGCGTGCAGCCCGGCCGCGCCCAGGGACTGCTGGAGCACGCCGACGATGCCGGTCGGTCCCTCGTAGCGGCTCAGCTCCAGGTTGATCGCCCTGGCCAGCCCCTCGTCGGTCGCCGATCCCACGATCGGCACCGGACGGGTGTGCGGCGAGTCGTTGAGCAGCGCGCCGAGCAGAACCGCCAGCTCGACCCCCAGCTCCCGGCAGACCAGGACGATCTCCTCGCAGAAAGCTCGCCAGCGCATGTTGGGCTCGATGCCGCGGAGCAGCACCACGTCGCGGTCGACGCCCGGCGGCCTGGCCACCGACAGCTTCGTGGTCGGCCAGGTGATGGAGCGCGTCAGCCCCTCGCCCATCTCGACGATCGGGCGGGTCACCTGGAAGTCGTAGTACTCCTCGGGGTCCAGGGAGACCAGCGGGGTCGCCTTCCACTCGCCCTCGAGGTGCGCGATCACTCCGCTCGAGGCCTCGCCCGCGTCGTTCCACCCCTCGAACGCGGCGATCATCACCGGGTCGACGAGCTCGGGCAGACCTTCGATCTCGATCACGCGCCCCCTCCTTCGCACCGCACCGTCCTATCCGGCTAAGCCTATGCCGTGAGGGGGCCTTCACGTCACCTTCCGGATGTGGTGTGGACGATCAGGACGTCGCAGCCCGCGCGCTGGGACACGCCGGACGGCACCGAGCCGAGCAGCCGCCCCGCCAGGCTGTTGAGCCCCCGGTTGCCGACGACCACGAGATCGGCCCCGCGCCTGCCGGCGAGCGATACCAGCACGTCCACCGCGTCACCCTCCTCGGCGGCCAGTTCGATCGTCCGGGCGCCCGCGGCGACCGCGCGTCCACTCACCACCCGCCCGCTCATCGGCTCGGGAGTACACCCGGACCGCGCGCC
>NZ_JBEXUE010000906.1:0-1679 GCF_040614275.1 Streptosporangium sp. NPDC006013 | reverse complement strand
GACAACGCGCATCCGGGTGGTGAGCCGCTGGCCGGTTCGCGAACGCTGACAGACCAGGCGGCGGCGATGGCTCGTGACCTCGCCTACCTCCCGGTGACCACCGTCGACGTGGGCCGAGCATGCACGGCGATGGGGGGACCGATGACCAACTACCTCATCCGGTTCGCCTACCCCGACGGCCGCGCTCTGTGGATAGGCAGCGCCGAGGAGGTCAACCGCTGCGTGAGGACCACCAACGGCACGGTCAGCAGCGGCTCGTACGCCGGGCCCGCCATCACCACCGCCTACAAGGACGGAATCTGGCGGCCCGTACCGCCAGATGACCCCTGCCGAGGCCCCGGTGACCGCCGAGGTCAGGACGAACTGATGGTTCCCGGACGGCCCGGTCGGCTCACCGTGTGCAGGGACGCCACGTATGTGAGGCCGCCCTACCGCAAGCGGCACAACAGGGACATCGCCCGCGCCCTGGCCGCGACGCTGAACTCCCTGGACACCGTGCCGAGCGACAACACCTGCAAAGGACTCGGAGGCGCCACCCAACGCGGCATCCGGCTCATATTCGACTATCCACAGGGACCGGCCGCCGCGGTGAACATCTCGATGGACTGCGCCCCCGCCGTCAACAACGGCCTGCTCCAGGCCGACCTGGACGACCCCGTCCGCGACCAGATCCTCCGCCTCGCTCCACCATGACATGGAAGATGCAGGCGAATCTCGATGATCTTGAGCGCATAGCGACTGTCATGGCGCCCTCACCTGGTGCTTCACAGGTTGTCGCTGAGCGGGCCGCTGTGGTCGCGGGTCAAGCCGACGAACACCAGGGCTACTTCGATCTCGCCGATACGTCGTGGCCCCAGGCCCCAGGCCCCAGATCTGATCGAGCCGACACGTGCGCAACAGCGTGATCACGTCTGCGACCGTATCGGGCCGGTCGAACGAAGCTCCGCAGGCTTGGGTGAGCGGGTTGTAGGCCCTGGCGGACAACACAGGCCTGAGGCACTCGATCGGGCAGGCCGGTGTGATCACATGAGAGGTAAGGGTCATTGCCGCGGTTGAGGTCTGGTCATGGGGCGGCCTGACTGGAAGCCCTCGACACGGGTCGCAAGTTCCTCGGCGGTGTCGGCGGTGAGCGTGGTCGTGCGGCCTTGGAGGGCAAACCACCGATACGCGAACGGGTTGTAGAGGAATGCCCAGTCGGGGAACCGCTCGCGGAGAGCGCGTAGTGCTGGGGGCGCAGTGCTCATGGAGCGGGCGGGGGTAGCTCGACCCAGACCGTTCGGCCGGCGGCGTCGCCCTTGAATCCCCATGCGGTGGCGAGAGCTGTCACGAGATAGAGCCCTCGGCCGCCTTCGCGGTTGGGGGTGGGAAGGCCGAATACGACAGGGCCGCCCTGGTCTGCGATCTCTATGTAGGCAGTGCCGTCGGGGTTGCGCTTGACGATGGTGGTGAAGACTCCGCCCGGTTGTCCCGTACGCGTGTGCTCGACGGCGTTGGTCGCGAGTTCGCTGACGATGAGCTCGGCGTCCAGATGATCGGGAAGGTGAGCCTTCACGAAGCTACGGGCCGCACGCACCTGTTCCTTCTCTCCTAAGCGGCATTCCAGAAGTTCCGCTTGTAACCGGCCGGGAGCCAGGGGCTGGTCCACGGCGCGGCGGTGACCAGTAACTGGTCCGGTGAGC
>NZ_JBEXUE010000905.1:0-1682 GCF_040614275.1 Streptosporangium sp. NPDC006013 | reverse complement strand
TCTCCCCTGGTCGGCGCCGCGCCGAAGGCCCCGTTGTCGTAGAAGGAGCGCCCGTCCTCGATCACGTGTTTGGACCGGTCGGGCGTGACCGAGCATTCCCCCACGATGATCACCGTGCGCGTGGGTCATCTTTGGAGGGAGGCCGCCTCCGCGACCGGCTGGCTTTCCTGCCGCATGTGACGCCTCTGGATGCTCTGGAAGCCGACCAGGTCGTCCGGGAGCGCGTCCGGCACGTCCACGTCGAACCTGGACAGCGTGCGGGTCCGCATCGCGACCAGCGCCGTGACCGCGATGGCGACCGCGAACAGCACATACATCAGGCCGACGCCGCGGCCCTCGCCGGTACCGAGCACGAGGCCGACCGTGCCGGCGAGCGGCCCTCCTGGCGTGAGCAGCGGCTCGAACAGGGCACTGCCGTACGGCGCGACCAGGCCGAACCCGATCGGCAGGGTGGACCAGGCGATGAGCGTGTTGAGCGCGATGACCCGGCCGTGGAACCGCTGCGGCACCTTGACCTGGATGATCGTGGCGTAGACGCCGTTGAGCATGGTCAGCCAGAACGACATCCCAAAGGCGCCCACCGCGATCAGGGGCAGGCTCTGCCGCAAACCGGTGACCAGGCAGAAGAGGCTCAGCACGAGGGTGGAGAGCATGACGCCGCGCAGCCGCCGCCGCCTCGGTCCTCCCCAGACGGTCATGGTCAGGCCGCCGAGGAAGACCCCGAGGCCGCCGGCGAAGGAGATCCGGCCGACGTCCTCCAGCGTGGCGAAGCCAAGGACCAGCGGCGAGATGAGCAGGAAGAGCGGGGACAGGAAGATGTTGAGCACCGCGAAGAAGAACAGCATGCCGCGGAAGCCCCGGTTACCCCAGGAGAACCTCCAGCCCTCGACCATCTCGGCGACCAGCGACTCCCTGCGCTTCCACGCCATGGTCCTCGGGAAGCGGACGAAGAGCAGCACTCCGATCGCGAAGACGTAGGAGACGACGTCCAGGACGAGGATGCCCTCCAGGCCGACCACCGCCATCAGGCCGACCGCGAGCAGCGGGACGACCAGTTGCGCGGTGCCGGTGACCATCTGGACCACCCCGTTGGCGTGGCCGAGGAAGCGCTTGGGGACCAGTTGCGGTACCGCCGAGTTGTACGCGAGGCGCTGGAAGGTCAGCGCCACGGAGAGCAGTACCAGGAGCGGGTAGATGTGCCAGATCTGAAGGTTTCCGGTCCACAACAGGACGCCGAGTGCCAGCTGGGTGCCGAACGCGCCGACGTCTCCGGCGAGCATGACCCGGCGCCGGTCGTAACGGTCGACGAGGGCACCGGCGAGGGGGGAGACCAGCATGCCCGGGACCAGCGCGAGGACCGAGAACAGGGCGAACCTGGCGAGTGAGCCGGTGGTGATGTAGATCCACAGTGGTACGGCGAACTCGGTCAGCGACGACCCGACGATCGAGACGAGTTGTCCCGCGGCCACGGTGGCGAACCGCCTCATGCTCGGCTGGGGGCCGGGACTCACCGAGGAGACCGCCGCTCCGGGGTGCCCGGTCGCCGGTGGCGCGCCGCCCGTGCCGGGACCGGCGAGAGCGGGCCCGGCCGGGGTCCGCCCGGCCCGGACGACGGCTCCGGTGGGGACCGACGTCATGAAGACGGCGATCGTGGCGATCGAGGACACCAGGTTCTACGAGCA
>NZ_JBEXUE010000904.1:0-1696 GCF_040614275.1 Streptosporangium sp. NPDC006013 | reverse complement strand
GTGTCCCGTCCGTCGAACGGCAGGGCGCCGTCGCTGACGCGGTGACCCAGCCGGTGGAGAAGGGCGATCGCGTCGTCGAACACTCTCAGGACGTCCCACTCGCTTCGGGTGAACGCCAGAGCCGGGCCGCCCGGATCCTTGGAGTCGCGGACGAGGTAAAGCTGATCGGCGTCGGCCTTGTGTCGGGCAACGGCCGGATCACCGGGGACGACCGCCACCTCCACGCAGTCGCCTCCGTTGGTGCTGCGACCGCTCTTACGCCACTCGGCGTCGGACAGATCCATCGTGGACCCTCGCACTTTTTCTTCCTTCTACGGCTAGGGGGAGGAAAACCTTCTCGCCATCTGGGCGATGAAGGCCGCCGACTCCTCCTGACCGAGTGCCATCTCGCAGAGGCTCTCGAACATGGAGGCGTATCGGCTGACCTGCTCCGGGTCGTCCGGCACGAGCCCGCTCGAGGCCTGCTCCAGATAGAGCAGGTCGGAAACCTCGGGCTCGGGGAAGCTGAGCAGGCAGAACTTGCCGTCCATCGCCGCGTGCGCCCCTGCGGAGAACGGGGCGACCCGGATCTCCACGTTGGGCAGCGCGCCGAGGTGGACGAGATGTTCCAACTGCTCCGACATGACGTCGCGCCCGCCGATCTGACGCCGGATCACTGCTTCGTCGAGCACCGCGACAAGGTGGATCGGGTCACCGGGTCCGTGCAGCAACCGCTGGCGCGAGATGCGCACGGAGACCGTCTCCTCGACCTGGGAGGGGGTCTGGACAATGGAGGTCGCCTCGATCACCGCGCGTGCGTACGGTTCGGTCTGCATCAGGCCGGGAACGACGAGCGGCTCGTACGAGCGCACGAGCGACGCCTCCGCCTCCAGCCCGATGTAGGAGTCGAAGCCCGGTTTAAGGGCTTGGCGGTGGGGGTGCCACCAGCCGCGCCGCCGGGCCTCCACGGCCATCTGGATCAGGGAGTCACGCGCCTCCCCGGTCACGCCGTACACATCGGTGAGGGCCGACACGTCCGAGGGGCGGGGACGGGTCAGGCCCGTCTCGTATCTCCAGACGGTGGTGTCGGTGGAGCCGATCCGCTCGGCCACCTCCACCCGTGTCAGCCCGCTGTCCTTTCGCAGACGGTTCAGTTCAGCCATCAGGCGGCGATGACGGGCCGTGGGGCTGCGTCGAGAAGCCACGCATCTACCTCCCTCCGTCCTTTGATAGCAAATCTGTGGAATCTCAACATGAGGTATTGCAGTCCTTGATAGAACAGTTCACCGTGAGTGAGTGTGCCATCTCAGACGGCGATGTGCATGGAATGTCAACAACCCCCTCCTGCAGGAGGGGGCTTGAGGCGCAGTGATGCGCTTCGAAGCCCCGCGTTGACCAGCCCTAGCCATCATGAACTGGAGGTGTGATTCAGATGGCTACGTTGAACACAAGATCGCAGACCGACCTTGGGGTGCTTCCTCAGCTCCAAGCTCTCGAATCCGTGGGAGCAGACACGCCCGGGGGTGGGCACGAAACGGCTCACGGGCACCGCCTCTCGGCGGTACCTGGTGTTCGACCTGGGCGAGGGGAGATCGAGCGGACCGGCACCCGGTCTGCTCGGCGTCACCCCGAGGGCGCTTCGGCGTCTGAGGGAGCGAACCGTGAGGTTCACCCGGCCGTGTTCGTCCTGGGCGCCTGCGGCCACCCGCTCGACCCC
>NZ_JBEXUE010000903.1:0-1696 GCF_040614275.1 Streptosporangium sp. NPDC006013 | reverse complement strand
CTGACATGGTGAAATCCTTCCCCGAAACGGACGAGACGGTCGGCCTCTGAGGCTCCTACCCGGCAGATGGTGTGGCGAGTCACCTTCATGGCCCGTCCCTCACCACCGGGCCGAACCCGCCTGCCGCTTGGGGCGTGACCAGGTCATTTGCGGTGCGGGGCGGTTGTCAGCGGAGAAAGGCTGTTTCCCGAACACGAGGCAGGGGAGGTCATCGCCCGCGATCTGCTTCGCCGACTTGTGGGAAACAGATCGCGGGCGATGACGGACGGGTCGGCCACGGCCGGCAGACAGGGATTCAGCACGAGATCCGGGTGGCTACACCGTCCTGCTCCCGCCCTGAGCGGCGGGAAGGACGACAAAAGTGAAGTTCATGGTCGTGGTGCGGTTGAGGCGGACGTCGGACTTGATCCGGCGTTCGGTTTCGCTCCGGCTGATACCGAGGCCGTGGGCGATCAGCCGCTCCGGGCGAATGGGCACGGGATCAAGGAACTCGACCTCCACCCGGATCGGCCAGCTCGGGTCCGTCGGCGGATGCGGTGCTGACGTCTGCAGATGCCATGCCTCCTTCCAGTCGAGGCTGAACCGGTTGCGCCGGGAGATCAACGGGTCCAGGAGCGTCTGGATGACGAGCGCCGGATCGTTGGTTTCGAACGCGTGGAGCTGGACGGGATCAATGGAGCGAACCGGGACTCGCTCGCGTACGGTGATCTTCGAGGTCTGATCGCAGGAGACGCAGCGGACGAGAAGCCACACGTCGAGAAGCTTGCCGTTGGCGTTCACCCGGAACTTGCCCTCCGCGACGGTGGCCACCGCCGAGCGGCACTCCAGGCAGTGGAAGTGCAGTAGGGGCAGGCGAGTCCGCCGTACGGTCCAGGACAGCACGGAATGATCTCTATGGGGTTGTGAAGACATGATCTCTCTGACCTGACGAAGGCCGTGGTCACACGGCCGGAAACGCTGAAGAGCCGGGGTCCCGGCAGAGCCGCCGGTTGCGGCACGCAGGAACGGGACAGCCCGGTAGTACCGACGGAGTCGGTGACGAAGCGCTTTGGAAAGGTGTCAGGCGGAGAGAGCAGGCGGGGTCACGCGGGTGTCCTCACGACGGATTCGACGATGCCGACCGCAAGCTATGTGATCACTCGTCGAGCCGCAACCGATTTATTCACCCGATGGCAGGCCGGTGATTGTCAACAGCCGGGCAGAGGGAACCGCGGAGCGGCCAGGCGGAGACCGCCGCCGTGCTCTCGAGCGAAAGGCTGTGCCCTTGTCATCACGTGCAGCCCGGCGCGGCGTGGGCATAGGCCGGAAACACGCTGATCCGGCAGTTCTCGATCCGGCCCGCGGTGCCGTAGTGCAGGACGTGACGCAAGACGCGCCCCGCCCCCTCAGCAGCGCGTGCCTTCTCGCACTTCCAGGAGCGGCAGGCCCGCCGCGTACCGCCGGAAGAAACCGGCGGTCGGGGTGTCCGCGGTCGCGACGGCGTCCGGGGGGCCCTCCGCGACCACCGCACCCCCGTCCGGACCGGCTCCCGGCCCCAGGTCGATCACCCAGTCCGCGGACGCGGCGACGGGGATGTCATGTTCGGCCACGACGACGGTGTTGCCCGAGTCGAGCAACACATCGAGCGCATCCACCACACGCTGGATGTCAGACGGGTGCAGGCCCGAGACGGGTTCGTCGAGAACGACAAGGCCGG
>NZ_JBEXUE010000902.1:0-1698 GCF_040614275.1 Streptosporangium sp. NPDC006013 | reverse complement strand
GCGCTATCCACTGGCCTTGATGTTGGCCCTGGTCCAGGCGGCGATCGTGTCCGGCACCCGCCCGCGGAGCCACCCCCCTTTGAAGGGCACCGTGCGCCTGCAATAGGCTGCGCCTGTGCGTGATCTTGGCGAGGACCCCCGGCCGGCTCGGGGCGCGGTCAGCGAGGTCTACCGTGTCGACCGGGCGGCGACCCTGAACTACTCCCCCGACCTCGACGGCCTCGCCGACCCCGGCGAGATCGTCTGGGCCTGGGTCCCCTACGAGGAGGACCCGAACCGCGGCAAGGACCGGCCGCTGCTGGTCGTCGGCCGTCACGGGCGCAAGCTGCTCGCGCTGATGCTGTCCAGCCGAGGCGGCAGCGGCGACCCGAGCGACTGGCTGGAGCTCGGCCCCGGCCGCTGGGATCGGGAGAACCGCGTCTCCTACCTGCGCCTTGACCGGATCTTCAGCCTCAACGAGGACGACATCCGGCGGGAGGGCTCCATCCTCGACGCCGAGCGCTTCGCCCGCGTCGCCGCCGTGCTCAAGCGCACCCACGGCTGGGCCGCCGACGGCTGAGGCCCGTCCCCCCGAGGCCGGGAAACGCCCCGCGCGAACCCGCTGGAAAGCGGCGGGGCGGGTCAGCATCCTGTTGTCCCATGGACAGCAGACGACTGGTTCGAGTCTCCAAGTATCTCTCCGCGCACCTCCGGCACCAGCCCGAGCGCATCGGGCTGGCCCTCGGCCCGCAGGGGTGGGCGGACATCGACGCCCTGCTCGCCGCCGCCGCGCGGCACGGCTTCGCGATCACCCGCGACGAGCTCGCGCAGGTGGTCGCGGGCAACGACAAACGGCGCTTCACCATAGAAGGTGACCGGATCCGCGCCAACCAGGGCCACACGGTCGAGGTCGACCTGGACCTTCCCGCGGTCGAGCCGCCCGAGGTCCTGTTCCACGGAACGGTGGGCTCGCGCGTGGCCGCCATCAGGGAGGACGGCCTGCGGCCGATGACCCGGCACGCGGTGCACCTGTCCCCCGACCGGGAGACCGCGACCCGGGTGGGTGCGCGCCGGGGCAGGCCGGTCGTGCTGGTCGTTCGCTCAGGCGAGATGCACCGGGCGGGTCACAAGTTCCAGATCAGCGCCAACGGCGTCTGGCTGACCGCCCACGTGCCGTCCGCCCACATCTCGTTTCCCGGCTGAGGGGACCTCCCCCTCGGCGAGGGTCACCGTTTCCAACGCACTCCAAAGTCTCGGGCATCCGCCCCCTCCGGCCCATGCGTGCCCGCATTCCAGGTAAACACCTAGGTTTTTCATGCTCGACTCAGCCTGACGGGAGCCGACCATTGACGTTCCAACATATTCGGGTGTAAATAAAGCTGAAACAACATTGAAACGGCGGTGAATCAACAGCATGTATGCCGAGGAGCGGCAGCAGGAGATCCTGCGCCGGGCGCGGACCGTCGGACGTGTGGACGTGGTGACGCTCTCGGAGGAGTTCGCCGTCACCACCGAGACGATCCGCCGGGACCTGACCGCGCTGGAACGCGCGGGCGTGCTGCGGCGCGTGCACGGCGGCGCCATTCCAGTCGAGCGGCTGGGATTCGAACCCGAGTTGGCCGCCCGCGATGAGGTGATGACGGCGGAGAAGGAGCGTATCGCCAAGGCGGCGCTGGCCGAGTTGCCGCAGGACGGGGCGATCATCATTGACGCGGGCAC
>NZ_JBEXUE010000901.1:0-1716 GCF_040614275.1 Streptosporangium sp. NPDC006013 | reverse complement strand
GTGCCCGGCAGCGGGCGGCCGATCGGCAGGCCCGCGTCCGGGGCGGCGGCGGCCGCCTCGGCCGGGGTCACCGGGTGGCACAGGCTGCCGATGGTGGCCTCGGTCGGGCCGTACACGCAGAGGAACCTGGCGGGCAGGCCGGTGGCCAGCCAGAGCCGGGCGTCCTGGTAGCCGACCGCCTCGCCGCCGACGGCCAGCACGCGCAGCGCGGCCGGCCTCGGGTCGCCGGGCCGGATGCCGGTCATCACGTCGCGGTAGTAGGTGGCCGCGAGCGCGACGTGGGTCACCCCGGTCTCGGCCAGCAGGTCCGGCAGGTCGGCGGGGGCGACGACGCCGGTGTCGCCGATCACCACGGTGGCGCCCGCCAGCAGGGTGGCGCCCATCTGCGCCATGGCCGGGTCGAAGATGAGCGGCGCGTGCAGCAGCACCCTGTCCCCGGGGCGGATGTCGTGCGCGTCCGCGTGGACGCGGCAGTGGTGGGTGTACGCGCCGTGCGGGACGACGACCGCCTTCGGCCGGCCGGTCGAGCCCGAGGTGTAGATCATGTACGCGGCGCGCCCGGGATCCCCGGGTGGGAGGTCGATGAGTGGAAGGTCACCGGGTGGCGCGTCTTCCGCCTCACCGACCGTCTCTCCGACGGTGAGGACCGGGGCCGAGCCGGGAAGGGAGCTCGGCCTGCGGTCGGTGAGCACCACCGCGGGCCGCAGGTCGCCGAGCATCGCCGCCAGGCGTTCGGTGGGTTGCGCGGTGTCCAGCGGCACGTACACCCCGCCCGCCCGCAGCACGGCCAGCAGCGCGGTCACCGCCGCCGGTGACCGGTCCAGGTAGACGGCCACCGGGTCCTCGGGGCGCACCCCCGCGGCGTGCAGCCGCCTGGCCAGCGTGGCGGCCCGGTCGTCCAGCTCGGCGTAGGTCAGGCGCTCGCCGGCGTACTCGACCGCGGGCGCGTCCGGGGTGCGGGCGGCCTGGGCGGCGAACGCCTCGTGCAGGGATTCGTGCGTGATCGGCATGGCCCGCGGGTTCCAGTCCCGCAGCAGCCGTCCGCGCTCGGCGGGGTCCAGCATGTCGAGGCGGCTGACCGGCCGGTCCGGTGCCGTCGCCGCCGACTCCACCAGGGTCCGGAAATGTCCGGCTAGACGGCGGATCGTCGCCTCGGTGAACAGGTCCGTCGCGTACTCCAGCTCGGCCAGGTAGCCGCCGTCGGTGCCGGCGGTGAGACCGAAGGTGAGATCGAACTTGGCCGTCGTCCGCTCGACGGCGACCGGCCGCACATCGAGCCCCGTCAGGCGCGGCGGCTCGGGCGCCTGCTCGCGCAGCCCGAACGTGACGTCGCACAGCGGGGAGCGGGACAGGTCCCGCTGCGGGGCCAGCCCCTCCACCAGCCGGTCGAAGGGCAGTTCGTCGTGGCTGAAGGCGTCCAGCGCGCTCTCCCTGACCCGGCCGATCAGGGTCGTCACCGTCGGATCGCCGGCCAGGTCCACCCGCACCACGACGGTGTTGACGAAGAACCCGACGACGTCGTCCAGTTCCGCCTGGCCACGACCGGCGACGACCGTGCCGATCGCCACGTCGGTGGCACCGGTGTGGCGGCCGAGCATCGCGGCGAACACGCTCAGGAAGGTCATGAACGCGGTCGCGCCCTGCCGCCGGCCGAGCGCCAGCAGCGGCTGCGCCACCTCGGCGGGGATGTCGCAGGTGACGGTCGCGCCGCGGCCC
>NZ_JBEXUE010000900.1:0-1729 GCF_040614275.1 Streptosporangium sp. NPDC006013 | reverse complement strand
GGACTTGATGATCTCGCTCGACCAGGTGTCCACCTTCTGCTCGATGGTGTGGAGCTGTCCCTGGATCTGGGTGAGCTGGGCGATCGACACCTGCTCCAGTTTCAGGACCTCGTCGAACTTGCCCAGCATCTCGGTGTAGATGACGTTGAGATTCTTGTTCACCCGGGCGAACTGCTCGTTCATCGCGTTGTGCAGGCCCGCCACCTGCTGGCGGAGCTCGCCGACCTGCTTGAGGATCATCTCATCGGGACTGGGCTGACCGGTCTGGAAGAGCGGGAGCAGGGCAATGACCGTGGTGATGACGGTCTTGGCGAGATCCGCCGTCCCGGTCGAGAAGACCGCCTCCCGCCAGCCCTTGCCGGCGATCTTGGGGAGGTATTCGTTGACGGCGGTGGCGACCTTGATGACCCCGTCACAGACGGCGGCCATCTTCTGCGCCTCCTTGGGATTGGTCAGCCCGATGATCGAGGTCAGCAGCCTGAGCCCCTCCCCTGCCGCGTTGATGCTCTCCTGCCGCGTCTTGGCGCGTTCCGCCGCCAGGTCGTAGGCACTGGGTGGCGCGGCAGGCGCGTAGGTGACCCAGAGGAAGGCGCCGTCGCTTCCGTTGTGCAGAACCTCGATGTCCTTCACCGTCTGCTTGACGCTCTCGTTGCTCTTGGCCAGCAACTGGTTCATCTGCTTGATGACTTCTTCTTTATGCTTCGGGTCGCTCTGCGGGAATTGCATGATTGCTTGAAGGTCGACGGCGTCCTTCAAGGGCGAGCTCTGCAGCAGTTCGTCGGTCGTGGCGCTCGCGGTGATGCCGGAGTCGGCACCGATCTCGGCGTTCCACGCCCTGACGGCGGGGTGGTCGGCACCCCGCTGCGCGCTCAGCTCCCGGATCGCCGCCGCCGCCTTCTCGTTCAGCCCCCGCAGAACGACGGCCGCCTCGGCGTCGGCGGTCCTCTGGCTGGAGAGGGACTGCCGCCAGTCGTCGTATCGCTGCGGGGAGGCGGGTAGTTCGTTCACCAGTCCGTTCAGCACCACACCGATCTCGCGATATCCCGGGTCGGACTCCGCCAAGGCGCCGATCCGGACGAGGGCGTCGACCTCATGGCCGGCTCCGGGATAGGCGCGGTCCAGCTTCGCGCCGATTCCGGTCTCGGACGCTTTGATGGCCTGGGTGTAGTGCTCCTCGCTCGCGGCGGGGTTACGGGTGACCTCAGCCACATGGAGCAGGCTGAGCACGACGTCCTTGAAAAGCTGCGGACTGCGTAGACGCATCGTGGCCGCGTGCAAGACGGTGTCGATCCGCTGCTGGCCGTCAAGGGACAGCCCGGCGTGCGCGGGCGCCGCGAGTGTTCCGTGCAGCAGCGACGCTGTCAGCACGAGGGGAAGAGCCACCCTTATCGCCCTGGTCAGACGGGCTACCGCCGACCCGCCACGGGTTCTGCTCGATCTCACCGATCATCCTCCTTCGGATTCGCCGATGACGGATCCGCCTATGCCGCAGGCCGGGAGAACGAGTGCCGATGACTCCGCCCATCGTTCCCCGGACCGCGTGCCTGGTGTTGTCTGTGCTGTCAGCCGGTCATGGAGTGGGGGTGTGAATCACGGTGTCGTAGGTTTCGAGGAGTTTGTGGGCGGTGGTGACTGGGGCGAGGGTTTCGGTGTAGCTGTTTTGTTTGAGGCTCTTGGAGTGGTGGTCGTAGCGCAGGCGCAGGGTGTCGGCGGTGTGGTAGGCGAAGGC
>NZ_JBEXUE010000899.1:0-1730 GCF_040614275.1 Streptosporangium sp. NPDC006013 | reverse complement strand
CCCTAGAAGCCCACTGAAGATCTTGGTGTGATGCCCCCGGGGGTCTGTGATGTCCCCGGTGGGGGCGCCAGCATGGCCGTGGCGTTCCTATACCGGCGTGATGGCCAGCGTCCACATATCGTCGGTCCGGGCAAGTCCGAGGTTGATGAGCGTGCGGAGATTGACGGCGGCGGCCCGGGTATGGAGCCAGGCGTTGTTCTTGATAGTGCCGATGTAGCGCAATCGTCGACTGCCGCGGGCCACGATCCAGGCGACCGCGCGCTCGACCGGGGGCCGCCACCGACGGTAGTCGGCTTGCCAGGCCGGATCGGTAGCGGCCTGACGGCGGGCGGCGACGAGCAGGTCGTGGTGAGGGGTGATCTGCACGACTCGCCCCTTCTTGGCGGTGGTGCAGCGCTCACGCAGTGGGCAGCCCGCGCATGCCTCCCCAAAGACAGCCCGCTTCTTGATGGTGTTACCGCCCAAAGCAGCGCGTTGCCCAGCGGGGCAGACGACAGTGCCACAGACGGTGTCGATGACGAAGTCATCAAGGGTGAATCCGCCGGGGACGGCCGGCCGTGGCGGCGCCGGCTTGATCACCAGCCGGTGCCCGGCCTGCTGGAGTTCCTGTCGGCAAGGACCGGTGGAGTAGGCCGCATCCCCCAGGACGTCGACGGGCCGGTCTTCTCCGGCGAGCAGGTCCACAGCCATCACCGCCTCGTGATGGGCGGCACCGGCGCCGGGCCGCAAGGCGACCGCGGTCAGCAGACCGCTCTCCGGTTCAACGACCAGGTGAGCCTTGTATCCGTCCTGGTGGTGGGTGCGGGTCTTGTGCACGTGCCGGGATTCGGGGTCCACCGTGGAGATCATCCGGTCGGGCACGGTGCGCCGGGCGATACGCCATCGTCCGTCCCGGCCGTCGGAGTCGTCGGCGGGTTCGACGTCTTGACCCGCGACCAGGGCCAAGATACCGACCGCGTTCGCACCCTGCTCGCCCAAGGGCTGCTCGGGCAGGCCTGCCAGTAATCGGATCGCGTCCCCCACCAGCGCGTCCACCAGCACCGCGCGTGCCTGCTCATCGTTCCAGGCGATCGCCGGCTTGCCCGGATCGGTGTAGTCATGGGCGGTGCAGCATGAAGCGGCGACCTTTCCGGCGCCGGGCACATCACGGATCACCCGGCGGATCGCGGCGATCAGCTGCGTGACGGTGTCTTGGGTGGCCACCGCGTCATCCAGCACGGTCGAATCCAGCGCCCGCCGTTGCCGTCCCTTTAAGACCCCGGTCTCGGTGACGACCGCGCGCACCGCGTCGAAGATCCGGTTGGGGGCGGTTGAGCGGGCCAGCCGCCGCCGGAAGTAGGTCAGCAGCGACGGATCGAAGGCGGTGTCATACAGTCCCAAGCCGCAGGCGGCTTTCCACCGCAGGTCACAGCGCAGCTCCTGGACGGTGTCGAAGTCCGACAGCCCGTGCAGGGTCTGCAACACCATCGCGGCGGCCAGCACCTGCGGCGGCATGCTCGGGCGTCCGTTTCGGGACGGATACATGTCCGCGAACATCGCTTTCGGAAACAACGCCTCGCGATGCTCAGCCAGGAACGCGAACACGCTTCCTGCCGGGATCAGCTCCCGGCAGGTCGCCCAAACATCCGGCCCGATCGGCTCTCCGGCCCACTCGCCCTGCATGACCAAGAAGTCTGGCGTGATCTCTCCCGGGGCAGAACAAGAACGCGAGATCTTCAGTGGTCTTCTAG
>NZ_JBEXUE010000898.1:0-1750 GCF_040614275.1 Streptosporangium sp. NPDC006013 | reverse complement strand
GTAAGACACTCGGCTGGCGCACTCCCGCAGAGGCGTTCAACGAGCACCTATGCTTGCTGGCAGGCAGTGTTGCAACGACTCCTTGAACCCAAGCAGCGCGCGAGCGGCCCTGTGGACGGGGCACCGGGCACGCCGGGCACACCGTGTTCGCGGGAAATGCAGAGAACCTCCGAGGCACGTGCTCCCACAGTGCTCCCACGGTGTTCCCTGCGGGCCTGGCCCGCAGGGAACACCGTGTTCGCAGGGAATGTTCGGAAATATTGGAAACGTATCCGCCGGATGCCCCGTGCCGGATGACCGGTTCGATCACAACGGACCGCCGAGACTGGCCCGGCGGGCACCGGTAATGGAGAATCGCGTCATGACAGCCAGCACCCTGGGAGGCGATGTGTCGCTGCGAGTCGCGATCGTGGGGTCGGGGCCCGCCGGGATCTACACGGCCGAGGCCCTGAGGAAACAGGCCACCGTGCCCCTGCGGGTGGACGTGCTGGAGCGGCTGCCGACCCCGTACGGGCTGGTGCGCTACGGGGTCGCCCCCGACCACACCTCGATCAAGTCGATAGCGGGCTACCTTCGCGGCGTGCTGGAGCTTCCGGACGTGCGGTTCCTCGGCGGAGTCGAGTTCGGCAGGGACATCGGCGTCACCGATCTGCTCGACTGCTACGACGCCGTGGTCTACTGCACCGGCGCGATGGTGGACCGGCGGATGGGCATCCCCGGCGAGGATCTGCCGGGCAGCGTGGCCGCCACCGACTTCGTCAACTGGTACTGCGGCCATCCCGACATGCCCGGTGACCGCTTCGTCCTCGACAGCCCCGAGGTCGCGGTGATCGGCGTGGGGAACGTGGCGGTCGACGTGGTGCGCATCCTGGCCAAGACCGCCGACGAGCTGCGCGCCACCGACGTGCCGCAGGAGGTGCTCGACCGGCTGGCCGCCAGCGAGGTGAAGGCCATCCACATGATCGGCCGCCGGGGGCCCGAGCACGCCAAGTTCACCCTGAAGGAGCTCAGGGAGCTGGGCGAGCTGACCAACGCGGACGTGCGGGTGCGGCCCGAGGAGAGCGCCGCGGACGTCTCGACGGCGTCCCGGCAGATCAGGGGCAACGTCGAGGTCCTGCAGAGCTGGGCGGCCCGCGGCCTGACGGGCCGTCCCCGGCGGCTGGACGTGCGGTTCTGGATGCGCCCGGTGGAGATCCTCGGCGAGGGGCGGGTGGAGGCGCTCAAGCTGGAGCGAACCCGGCTGCTGGACGGCAGGGTGGTCGGCACCGGCGAGTTCGAGACCCTCCCGGTCGGCATGGTGCTGCGCTCGGTCGGCTACCAGAGCGTGCCGCTACCCGGCGTTCCCTTCTCCGAGGCCACCATGACCGTGCCGAACGAGGCCGGCCGGGTCCGCGACCGCGAGTACGTGGCGGGCTGGCTCAAGCGCGGTCCCAGCGGTGTGATCGGCACCAACAAGTCCGACGCCGCCGAGACGGTCCGCACCCTCCTCGCCGATCTCGCCGACCGCGATCCGGTACACCGCACGGATCCGGACGAGCTCCTCGCCTCCCGGGGCATCTCGCCGATCACCTACGAGCACTGGCTGGCCATCGAGGCCGCCGAGGCGGCACTGGCCAGGTCCCTCGACCGGGGCGAGCGGGTGAAACTCCTCGGCATCGCCGCCATCCGTCCTGGCCGCGCTCGGCCGTGTCAGCGGGGTCCGTGAGTTGGAGACGGACTGAACGGCGGCCCAGGCGCAACAGCGGCGGGC
>NZ_JBEXUE010000897.1:0-1751 GCF_040614275.1 Streptosporangium sp. NPDC006013 | reverse complement strand
TGCCGGTGTGGGCCGGGAACAGATGCAGGAACCGTGAGGTGGACAGGCCACAGCCGATGGGGAGGGAGCGGGCCGTGGTGCTCCTTGCCCCGGCCGACCCGGCGACCGATCTCCGTGTCGTGAGCCGGGGTCCGCCGCCGTCGTCCGGTCAGGTCCCGCTCCCTCCGTGACACGCGGGGAGCGCCGGCCGAACGCGCAGGCCCACCGGCACGGCACCCCCCGCCCCCCGGATGGAGCGGTGAAGCACGGATGGCAGCTCCGGACGAAAGGAGTTCACGTGGCCGTCTCGCGTCGGAGGTTCATGACCTCCGTGGTGCCCGGGTCCGCTCTCGCCGCGGTGTCGTCGTCGCAGCTACTGTCCGCGCTGGGCAGCGCGGCCCGCGCCGACAGCCCCGTCGGGGACGTGGTCGGGAAGATCACCGTCGGCTACCAGGGCTGGTTCGCCTGCAAGGGCGACAGCGCCCCGATCAACGGCTGGTGGCACTGGAGCGCCGACATGAGCCAGAGCCCCTCCCCCTCCAACACCACCATCGCCGCCTGGCCCGACATGCGCGAATACACCAACACCTACCCCACCGCGTACGCCAACCTCAACAACGGCCGGCCCGCCACCCTGTTCTCCTCCTACGACCAGCAGACCGTCGACACCCACTTCCGCTGGATGCGTGAGAACAACATCGACACCGCCGCCCTGCAACGCTTCAACCCCATGGGCGGCGAAGGCCCCACCCGCGACGCCATGGCCACCAAAGTCCGCACCGCCGCCGAGGCCAACGGCCGCAAGTACTACATCATGTACGACGTCACCGACTGGACCAACATGCAGCCGGAGATCAAAACCGACTGGCTCAACAAAATGAAAGCCCACACCACCTCACCGGCGTACGCCATGCAGAACGGCAAACCCGTCGTCGGCATCTGGGGATTCGGCTTCAACGACCCCAAACGCCCCTGGGCGCCGGCCCCCTGCCTGGAGGTCGTCAACTGGTTCAAGAGCCAGGGCTGCTACGTCATGGGCGGCGTGCCCACCCACTGGCGCCGTGGCGTCGAAGACTCCCGCCCCGGCTTCCTGGACGTCTACCACGCCTTCCACATGATCTCCCCCTGGATGGTCGGCCGTATCGGCACCATCGCCGACGTCGACCACTTCTACACCAACGTCAACCTCCCCGACCAAGCCGACTGCGACGCCCACGGCATCGACTACCAGCCCTGCGTCCTGCCCGGAGACGTCACCACCCGCCAGCGCCGCCACGGCGACTTCATGTGGCGCCAGTTCTACAACATGGTCCGCGTCGGCGCCCAGGGCATCTACATCTCCATGTTCGACGAGTACAACGAGGGCAACCAGATCGCCAAAACCGCCGAAACCCTCGCGAGCGTCCCGGTCAACTCCGGCATGCTCGCCCTCGACGAGGACGGTACCGCCTGCTCGGCCGACTACTACCTGCGCCTGACCGGCGACGGCGGCAGAATGCTCAAGGGCCAGATCGCCCTCACCGCCACCCGCCCCACCCCACCCGTGGTGTCCGGCGGGGGCGGCGACACCACCAACCTGGCGCGGGGCAAGGCGGTGGCGGCGAGCAGCCACAACATGAACTTCATCCCGCCGAACGCGGTCGACGGTGATTCGAACACCTACTGGGAGAGCGCGAGCAACGCGTTCCCGCAGTGGATCCAGGTCGACCTGGGGGCGGCGGTGCCGGTCGGCAGGGTGGTGCTGAAGCTGCCGCCGCCGGCGGCGTGGCAGG
>NZ_JBEXUE010000896.1:0-1769 GCF_040614275.1 Streptosporangium sp. NPDC006013 | reverse complement strand
GACTGCACCACGGCCCGCACGCGCCAGCGTATCGACCAGCCGTTCTGGATCCCCTCCGCCGCGGGTGCCGTGTGCGAGGCCGCACACGGCTGGCCCGTGAAGCAGGTCTCCCCGAACGTGGTGCTCTGCCCCGACCAGATCAGCCCACTGCCCTGACCCGCCACAGCCGGATCGTGCTCGACCTCGGCCTCCAGCACACCAGGCCGACGATCAACATCCGAGATCGCCGCCGTGAACACCGGATACTCACTCGGCAACGTCCACACACCCGACACCGACTGACCCAGCGAAGGCGCCACCTCACTCGTCACCGGACCAGGCGGAACCGTCCGGAACACCGTCGTGTCCACCCGCGCCGACACCCACGCCGACCACGGACCCGACACCCCCGACACCGTCGTCGCCCGCGCCCGCCACCGAACCTGCCAACCATCGGACAACTTCCCCGACGGCACAGCCACCCAGGCGATCGCCCCCGTCGCATAATCCTTCGACGACGAACCCGCCCAGATCAGCCCCGTCCCCTGAGCCGCGGCGGCCGGATCATGCTCCACCTCCACGCTCAGCTTGCTCGACCGGTTGTCAGGATCGCTCACCTTCGCATACAGCCACGGCGTCACCGACCCTGCCGTCCACGACGCCGAACCCGGCAGCGCCGGATCCATGCCCAGCGATTCGACCACCGGCTTGCCGAGGTCGATGCGTGTCTGCACCCAGTCGGTCCAGGCTCCCGTGATGCCCTTGGCGGTTTCGCCGCGGGCACGCCAGCGGATCTTCATGCCGTCGGTCAGCTTCGCCGCCGGCACCTGCACCCAGGCGTTCTCGCCGGAGCGGGACGGCTGCGCGCTCGTGCCGGACCAGATCAGGCCGGCCCCTTGACCGGTGGCGGCCGGGTCGTGCTCGATCTCGACCGCGAGCCGGGAGTCGCCGTTCTCCGGGTCGGTGACCTTGGCATAGAGCCAGGGCGTCGCCGCGGCCGCGGTCCATGCTCCGGAGTCCCAGGTCGCCGGGGTCATCGACAAGCCCGCCACGGACGGCTTGCGCAGGTCGATGACGGTGGCGGACCAGTCCGACCACGGGCCGACCACGCCCGTGGCGGTCTCTCCGCGCACCCGCCAGCGCACCTTCATGCCGTCGGCCAGCTTGCCCGCCGGGACCTGCACCCAGGCGTTGCCGCCGGAGGCGTAGGTCGTGGCGCCCTTGCCGGACCAGATGACGCCCGTGCCCTGCCCGGTCGCGGTGGGATCGTGCTCGATCTCCGCCTCCAGCTTCGAGGCGCGCGAGTCCGGATCGGTGACCTTGGCGTAGACCCACGGCGTGGTCGAGGACGCCGTCCAGGACAACGCACCCCTGGTCGCCGGGGTCCACCCGCCGTCCGACACCGCGGGCTTGCTCACATCGACCGTCGCCGCCTGCCACGCCGACCACTCACCCTCGACGCCCGCGGTCGTGACACCCCGAACCCGCCAGCGCACCTTCATACCGTCGGTCAGCTTCGCCGCCGGCACCTGCACCCAGGCGTTGCCACCGGAGGCGTAGCTCGTGGTGCCCTTGCCTGCCCAGATCACGCCCGTGCCCTGAGCCGGCACGGCCGGATCGTGCTCGACCTCCGCGCCCAGCACCAGCCTCGCCCCACCAGCGTCGGACACCTTCCCGAACAACCACGGCGTGACCGACGCCAACGTCCACGCATCGGTGCCCCGCGTCGCCGGAACGGCGCCCAGACCGTTGCCCGCCGTGCCGCTGACCTGGACCGTGGCCGTCTGCCA
>NZ_JBEXUE010000895.1:0-1773 GCF_040614275.1 Streptosporangium sp. NPDC006013 | reverse complement strand
GATTTTGTTGGCCGATTCGGTTCACGCGGCTAGGCCGAGTTCAGCGCCGAGTCGTTCCAGGCGAGAGGCGCGGGTGCCGCGGATCGGGATGTCGGTCCACCAAGCGTCCAGGCGGATGAGGTTGATCGCGGTGGCGGTCAGCAGATGCGCGAGTCGGGTTTTGGGCAGTCCTCGATAGCGGGTGCGGCGGATTCCGCCTGCCCGGACGGCTTGGGAGATCGTGCCTTCGATCCCGGCCCGAACGGCGTAGCACTCCTTCCACGCCTGGGTCTCCTGCTCGCGGCGGCGCTGGTCGAGGATCTTCTGCTGGGCGGCGGGTAGCAAGGTCAGGCTGCGCCCGTAGCGGTGACCGTCGGCCTTGGTGCAGGAGGCGCGCAGTGGGCAGGGTCCGCAGTCAGTGATTGCGAAATGTACCCGGGTGATCGGTGTCCCGTTGGGTTTGCGCTGGTCGGACCAGGAGACACTGGTCGCGCCACCGGGGCAGGTCGCCGTGCGTGCCTGCCAGTCGATGGCGAACGCCTCCTGGCCCAGCCCCTGCTTGGCCGTGGCATGGGTATCCAGGCCGACCGGCCCCAGCAAGTCGATCGCCTTCTCCTGGCGGGCGGTCAAGATCAGCGTGGCGGTGACGTAGCCCGCGTCCACCACGTGGGTGCCGGGCCCCAGCCCCCGCCCGGCCAGATCGAGGTGGATCTGCTCGGTGACCTCGCTGTCGACCACGGTGGCATCGGTCGTATGCACATTGGTGATCAGGTGCGGCTGATCGGGCTCGCAGGTCTCGCTCAGGTGCACCTTGTAACCGCACCAGCCCGCACCACGCTTGAGACCGTAATGAGCATCGCGGTCATAGGGCGAAGACAGCCGTACTCCGGCCGGCGGGAGATCGTTGCCCTCCCGCCAGCGCATCCCCTTGTCGTCGCGGTGATACTGCTGGATCCAGGCCACCCGCAAGGTCTGGACCGCGGGGATGGCCCGCAGCCAGTGCGGGGCATCACCCGCGTGGATGGCCTCCAGCAGGGCAAACCCATCCTGTCCCACCGTGGTGGCCCACCGGGTGCGCGCATCCTCCCCTTTGGGAAAGCGGTAGGAGTCCACTCGACGCCCATAGCGTTCGATCCACTCGGGGGCAACCACCTCCGCCAACCAGCCGGGAGCGGCAACGGCCAGCGCCTCCAGCGCAGCCCGCAACGTCTCCCCGACGAACTCCATCCGGTTCAACGTCCGCACCGCCGCCAGAACGTGCGTGGAATCGGTCCGCTGCCGTCCACCGGCACGCAGCAGCCCCAGCTCCGAGCAGCGATCCAGCAGCAGATCGAAGACCCTGGCCTCGATCCCGTGCTCGATCAACCGGTCCCGAAACTCGCTGAGCACCGAGAAGTCGAACCCCGGGTCGGTCAGCTCCAGGGCCAGGGCGTATTTCCAGTCGATCCGCCCGCGCACCGCATCGGCGGCCTGCCGGTCGGTCAGCCCCTCGGCGAACTGCAGCACCGTCACCAGCGCCAGCTCACCAGGTGCCCGCCCTGGCCCGCCCCGACGCGGGAAGGCATCGGCGAACTGCTCGTCGCTGAACAGCACACCCAGTTCATCGCGCAACCGGATGGCCAGACATCCCTTGGGGAACGCCGCTCGCGCCACCGCGACGGTCGCCTCGGGGATCTGAACAGCGGATCTAGGGCGCAGAGACACGACGGAACCTCCTCCATCCTGTCCGCGGCCCGAGTCCCCTCAGCGTCTCCCGCGACCCGGTAATCATCAACCGAATCGGCCAACAAAATC
>NZ_JBEXUE010000894.1:0-1780 GCF_040614275.1 Streptosporangium sp. NPDC006013 | reverse complement strand
TATGCTGATCGCTGCGTTGTGGGCTCGCGCGTGTCTCGGACGGAGTGGGCTCGCGCTCGATCACGCCGATGTGAATTCTTCGGCTGACGGTAAGAAGCCTGCCGCGCGTTCGCCACATCGACATCTGTCCGCGTTCGGAGCAACTCCACACATGACGAGCAGCACTGAGGCCACCTCGAGCACCCCGCAGGTAGCGGTCAACGACATCGGCTCCGAGGAAGAGTTCCTCGCAGCGATCGACCTGACCATCAAGTACTTCAACGACGGCGACATCGTCGAGGGCACCGTCGTCAAGGTCGACCGAGACGAAGTTTTGCTCGACATCGGCTACAAGACCGAGGGCGTCATCCCCTCGCGTGAGCTCTCGATCAAGCACGATGTCGATCCGGCGGATGTCGTCGAGGTTGGCGAGCACGTCGAGGCCCTTGTTCTCCAGAAGGAGGACAAGGAAGGCCGCCTGATCCTGTCCAAGAAGCGCGCTCAGTACGAGCGGGCCTGGGGCACGATCGAGAAGATCAAGGACGAGGACGGCATCGTCACCGGCACCGTTATCGAGGTCGTCAAGGGTGGTCTCATCCTCGACATCGGCCTGCGTGGCTTCCTGCCGGCGTCCCTGGTCGAGATGCGGCGCGTCCGCGACCTCCAGCCCTACGTCGGCCGCGAGCTCGAAGCGAAGATCATCGAGCTCGACAAGAACCGCAACAACGTGGTTCTGTCCCGCCGTGCCTGGCTTGAGCAGACCCAGTCCGAGGTTCGCCAGACGTTCCTCAACACCCTGCAGAAGGGTCAGGTCCGCAAGGGCGTCGTCTCCTCGATCGTCAACTTCGGTGCGTTCGTCGACCTCGGCGGCGTCGACGGTCTGGTTCACGTCTCCGAGCTCTCCTGGAAGCACATCGACCACCCCTCCGAGGTCGTCGAGGTCGGCCAGGAGGTCACCGTCGAGGTGCTCGACGTCGACATGGAGCGCGAGCGCGTCTCCCTGTCGCTCAAGGCGACGCAGGAAGACCCCTGGCAGCAGTTCGCCCGTACCCACCAGATCGGTCAGGTCGTCCCGGGTCGCGTCACCAAGCTGGTGCCGTTCGGTGCGTTCGTCCGCGTCGAGGAGGGCATCGAGGGCCTGGTCCACATCTCCGAGCTGGCCGAGCGCCACGTCGAGATCCCCGAGCAGGTCGTCCAGGTCGGCGACGAGATCTTCGTGAAGATCATCGACATCGACCTGGAGCGCCGCCGGATCTCGCTCTCGCTCAAGCAGGCGAACGAGGGTGCGATCGGCGCCGACGTCGAGTTCGACCCCACGCTGTACGGCATGGCGGCGACCTACGACGACTCGGGCAACTACATCTACCCCGAGGGTTTCGACTCCGAGACCGGCGAGTGGCTCGAGGGCTTCGACAAGCAGCGCGAGGAGTGGGAGCGGCAGTACGCCGAGGCTCAGACCCGCTTCGAGGCTCACAAGAAGCAGGTCGAGGAGGCCCGCAAGGCCGAGGCCGAGGCGGGCGAGGCTGCCCCCACGTCCTACTCCGGTGAGACCCCGTCCACCGGTGCCAGCAGCTCCAGCAGCGGCTCCTCCGCTCCGGCGGCGGGCGCCCTCGCCTCCGACGAGGCTCTCGCGGCCCTGCGCGAGAAGCTCGCGGGCGGCCAGAGCTGACCTGTGCGGTAGAAGTTCCAACGGAAGGGCCCCGCTCCGGCCCTCGGCCGAGCCGTCGTCCCGGGCTTCGAGGATGCCGCCCATGTCATCGCTCCACTGGACGAACTGGGAGAAGTCCTCGGCCGGGACGCC
>NZ_JBEXUE010000893.1:0-1792 GCF_040614275.1 Streptosporangium sp. NPDC006013 | reverse complement strand
GGCCGCCGAGCCATGCTCTGACCTGGGGGTTTTCGGGCGTAAAACGGGTAGGGCCGCAAGTATGAGTCAAATGCCCCCGGACCGTAAAGGTCTAAGCGACGAGCAGGCGATCGAGGTCGAGGAGTGGACCGATGACCTCGGCCTTCACCACGAGATCCTTCCGGACGATCCCGGACATCAGGACACGCTTGACGAACGTCTCTGGCGTGAGGCCCCGAACCACGAACGGCGGCCCCCACGCGAGGAGGACCGCCTGGTGGCGCCGGATGAGGGCCTCGGCCCGGACGAGACATCCGAGGAGTACGCCCGGGATGTCGGCCCCGACAGCGGAGACCTGTCAGCCGAGGAACGCGCCATCCACATCGAACCCGACTGATCCGGCTCGTTAGGGAGGTCCTTCGCGGTGTCCTCACCGAGGACGCCGCCGAAGCCATGTGCCTGGCTCCGCGAAGTATCCACGACCGGGTAGCCGATTCCGCGTAGGCACATGGCCTGATGCGCACGACCCCGCCCCCTACTCCGCGAGCGGTCCGCGATCAACCGGCGGCCCTGCCTCCCAGTGCCGCGACGAGGCCGGGAAAGTCGTCGATGACGTGGTCGGCCTCGGCCGCCTCGGGGCGGGCGGCGTGCAGGTGACCCCACGGGCCCCGGCGGATCAGGGCGGTCCACATTCCGGCCGCGCGGGCGGGCCGGACGTCGTTGTCGAGCCGGTCGCCCACGTAGAGGATCTCGCCGGCCTCGCGCCCCGACACCGCGACGACCTTCGCGAAGAAGCCCGGATCGGGCTTGGACACACCCCAGCCGTCGGAGGTGTGGATCGCGTCGACGGGCAGATCCATCGCGGCCAGCGCGTCATATGCCTGCGGCGGCTGGTTGCCCGCGATGATCAGCTCGTATCCGAGGCCGCGCAACGCGGCCAGGCCGGGCCGTACGTCCGGATAGAGGTCGTCGGCGTCGAAGTTCACCCGGAGCCCGGCGGGGTCGTCCCGCTTCCACACCTCCTGCTCGGCCTCGACGTCGAACCCGGGCCGTAGCAGCCGGAACGCGTCCTCGAACGACCGGTCGAGCGCGGCCATGCCACCCAGCACGCCGAGCATGGTGAACCGGGTGACACCGAGCCGGTCGGCCCAGCGCGACCAGATCCGCGTCTCGTCGATCAGCGTCTCACCCACATCGAACACCAGCGCCTTGACCACGCCGCCCCCTTCCCAAGCCCGTCCGATCGTAGCCCGCCCCGGCAAAACGGACACCCGGGGACCACTCCAGAGCGAGCACCCTCGTACGAACGCGCCCGAACACCGGCACCACCCGCCCCTCTCGCCAAGCTGATCCATAACCGGAGGGCATGTGTCCCGGATCCAAAGAGAGTCCGTGCGACACTTAGCGTGCTCACTCGAACACGAAGGGGGATAAGTTAGTGGTGACAACGACACGGGGACGTCCCTCACACCATGTTTCCCCGAAGGATCCGCCGCCCGCTCGCACGGCGCGAGATCTTCTCGAAGCACTGCCCCCCACCCCCGGCTTCCGCGCCGAAGTCATCGACGGGAGTCTGATCGTCAACGACCCCCTCCTGAAGGAGGGGGCTTGAGGCGCAGCGATGCGCTTGAAGCCCCGCGTTGACCAGCCCTGGCCATCAGCTCGAGGAGGTGCGTTTTGATGGCTACGTTGAACACGAGATCGCAGACTCACCGGCAGGTGCTTCCTCAGCCTGCCGCTCTGGAATCCGTGGGAGCAGACACGCCCGAGGGTGGGCACGAAACGGCTCACGGACACCGCCGCCAGGCGGTAC